>JAJRSV010000291.1 GCA_024278655.1 Bacteroidota bacterium
CAAAATTAAACGCTGGATGTTCCATGTTCAAAAAAAAACGCGAAAGCAAGCATCCCCGCTTGCGCTGCTGCATCGTCGTGGAGTCAGCTTCTATCTCCTGTCTTCTTACTTCTGACTTCTTGCAGCAAAACATTTCACCCCGCCGGGGTTTACCCTTTATTTTGCTTTTTTCTTTACTACAAACATACCACCCCCACAGGGTTGGGTTTCGATAATAATTGTTTTGTTAATTGAATTTTAGCAATTGGAATTTATTTGATAATTGGTCTTTAAGGTTTGTTATTTTGTTAGCAAACGCAGATTGATAACCTGCGCTACAAAATCCATTTTTGCAATCGGCTTCTTTTATTGGCAAACAAAACCAAGAACCACGAACTAAGAACCAGGAACATTCTGTCTCCTGTCTTCTTACTCCTGACTTCTTCTCAATAAAATCCACCAAGTAAAACTGCCCCTTGCCCGCTGTCACCCGCCTACTGCTTCCGGGTACTTCTCTAAATATTTCTGATAAAAATCACCAATCGCCTTATATGCCCTTTCAAGTATCTGTTCGTTAGGAAGGAATACAACTCTAAAGTGCTGTGTTCCGGGTTTCTGCCCGAAACCGCTTCCGGGTACTACAACCACACCGGTTTCTTTTATCAACTCGGCTACAAAATGGCTGTCGGGCTGATTCATATGAAGCTGCGGGAAAGCATAAAACGCACCTTCCGGTTTTACGCAGGAAATTCCGGGAATATCGTTAAGCATTTCAACTGTAAGATCCCTTCTCTTCGAAAGCTTTTCCATCGCTTCAACTAAATGAGATTGGTCACCTTCAAGCGAAGGTTGTATTCCATATTGCTCAGGATGGTTTGCCGAAAGACGTGCACGCAATATTTTATTAATTGCTTCTATATAATCTGCAAGCACTTCCTTTCTGCCGCTTACAATTCCCCACCCTATTCTGAAACCGGGAACCATATAATTTTTCGAAAGTCCACCGAATGTAATGCACGAAACATCTTTATTGAGTGAAGCAATAGAGATGTGCTGCTTACCGTCGAATAAAAGCTTATCGTAAATCTCATCTGCAAATATTACAAGGTCGTGTTCAAGCGCAAGCTCAATTATCTGCTGAAGATTTTCTTTGGTATAAAGCGAACCTGTAGGGTTGTTCGGATTAATGAGAATGATAGCTTTTGTTTTATCGTTTATTTTACTTTTAATGTCATCGATATCCGGCAGCCAGCCGTTTTCTTCGTTCAGGTAATAAGGATTGCTTATCATTTCAAGCTTGCTTTCGATTGCCGTATAAAGCGGGTAGCCGGGAGTGGGAGTTAAAACATTTTCGCCTTCGTTCACTAAGGCAGTCAGACAAATATCAATCGCTTCGCTTGCACCGGTTGTTACAAAAATATCGTGCGCGTTTGTTATGCCTTTTCTTTCGGCTTCGCGCTCTATTGCATCAACAGCTTCTTTTATTCCGGAAGAAGGCGCGTAACCGTTTTTGTTTTCCAGCATTGCTTTGTAAGTCGATTCAACTAAATGTCTCGGCGGTTCAAAATCATAAATGTTCGGGTCGCCTATATTAAGGTACAACATTTCCTTGCCGGTCTTTGCAACTTCGTTTGCAAGTACCACGATATCTCTTACTGCATAAGTTATATTTTCGGTTCTTTTTGCCGGTATAATTTTTTTGCTCATCGCTTCCTCCGGAGTTTGCTCAATTCTTATAAATTTATTGCATCAAATTTAATGGAAATATTACTGGAATGCGACTAACTGAAAAGCACCCGTTAAATATTTTTTTTTAAGAAAACATTACCGGAAAAATTCAGAGGATTCATTCGCGCATTCGCGGCAAATTAAAAAATATTCGTACCATTACTTTTGCATAACTTATTGTATCTATTTATGTTTATTCATTCAATTATTAAAATCAAAATCAGGATTATTAGAATGAAAAAGTATTCCGCCGCCTTAATTTTAATTCTTATTTTAGTTTCATTACAACCACTATGTTTTGCACAACAGTATTACGGATTTAATCCCGATACAGTAAAAGCCCGGCGCTTCGATATGGGTAAAATGTGGACTTTCGAAAACCCGCCGTTAGATTACTTCGAACAGGAGTATAACTTCAGACCGACGGATGAATGGTTAGAGAAAGTAAGAAAGTCGGCGCTGCGTTTCGGCAGGGGCTGCTCGGCTTCTTTCATTTCCGAAGACGGATTGATAATGACAAATCATCACTGCGTAAGAGGAATTTTAACGAGATTGAACGAGGAAGGTGAAGACCTGCTGAATACAGGTTTCTATGCCGAAACATTGGAAGATGAAAGAAAAGTGCCGGGACTTTTCGTTGATCAATTAATTGTAATTAAAGATGTAACGGATGAAGTGCTTTCCGCAATGTCGGAGGGTGAAAACGACTCCGCTAAAATAGCACTGCGCGATGAAAAGTTGGACGAGTTAAAAACAGAGTTATCGGAAGAATATCCCGAACTTAATTTCAAAACAATTTCCTTATACCACGGCGGTAAGTTTTCGCTTTACGGTTACAAACGTTACAACGATATACGGCTGGTTTTCGTACCGGAAATGTGGGTGGCAAAGTTAGGCGGCGATTACGATAACTTCACTTACCCGCGTTACGGTCTCGACTGTGCTTTTCTCCGTGCTTACGACGATGACGGCAATCCGGTTAAAACCGATTATTATTTTAAATGGAGCAATGAAGGAGTAACCGAAGGTCAGCCGGTATTTGTTGTCGGCAATCCCGGCAGGACCAGCCGATTGAATACAACCGCCCAAATTGAATTTGCTCGCGATGTTCGTTATCCGATGCTCACGAAAATGCTGAAGCATATGTACTCTATTTATTATGAAAAAGTGATGACAGACAGTGTGCTGAATACAAAGTCGATAGCCCGCTTATACTCAATCGGTAATGCGCTTAAAGTTTACGAGGGAACTTACAAAGCACTGCTCGATCCTTACCTGATGGCAAGGAAGAAAGACTTCGAAAATAAATTTAAACAAGCTGTTCAATCCAATCCGCAGTTAAACGAAAAGTACGGGCATATATGGAACGAGATTGCGGAATCGAGAAAGGAAGCTGCAAAATATGCTCATGAATTATTTGCTTATTCTTTGAGTTCATTTTATACGCCGAAGTACTTTTTTATTGCACGCGATTTGGTTGAGCTTGCAGAGCAACTGAAAAAACCGGAAGATGAAAGGGATGAATTATATAAAGAAGAAAATCTTGATGAAACCATAGAATCGATCTGGCCTGCTGATTTTGACGAGGATTTTCAGAAGAAATTGTTATTGGTACAAACAAACATTCTGCTCGATAATTTAGGAGCTGATAACACGATAGTTAAAAAGATGTTCGGCGGAAAGCATGGAACGGAAGCAGTTGAATATCTTTTGGCTCATTCAAAAATCACAAACAAAGATGAAGTGATAAAGCTTGCAAAGCAGGGTGCGGATGCAATCTTAAAC
The DNA here is from genome assembly GCA_024278655.1 of Bacteroidota bacterium. Taxonomy (GTDB): domain Bacteria; phylum Bacteroidota; class Ignavibacteria; order Ignavibacteriales; family Ignavibacteriaceae; genus BMS3ABIN03. Next base: position 3,493 of record JAJRSV010000291.1, read on the forward strand.
TCGGATGACCCTTTCATTTACTTTATCTTAAATACACGCGAGAGATTAAAAGAATTGAAACAGAAGAGTATCGCACTCCAAAAGAAGGATGAGTTGAACAATCAGCTTCTGGGTGAAGCGCTTTATGCTGTTTACGGCGACGCTATTCCGCCCGATGCAACTTCATCATTGAGAATTGCCGACGGAGTTGTAATGGGTTACGATTACAACGGTACAAGAGCACCGTATAAAACTACATTCTACGGTTCACTCGACAGGTACTATTCTTTCGATAAAAAGTTTCCGTTCAATCTTCCCGATTATTGGGAGGAACTTCCACCGGAGTTCGATTTATCCACACCACTCGATTTCGTAAGTACGAATGACATAGTCGGTGGTAATTCGGGAAGTCCTGTTATAAACATTAATGCCGAGATAGTGGGATTGGCATTCGACGGCAACATCGAGAGTCTGCCGAACAATTACATCTACACAACCGAAGCTAACAGAACAGTTGCCGTAAGTGCATTGGGAATGATAGAAGCTATCCGCGACTTGTATAAAGCGGAAAGGTTGAGCAAGGAAATCTTAAACGGACAAATTGTGGAATAAAAAAAACAGTTCATAAAAAAAAGAAAAATAATTTGCCGCTAATGCGCGAATGTTTTGAATTCATTCGTGCATTAGCAGCTATTTTATTCAGCTTTTATAACCTTACCGACTTTCGTAGCTTCATTAAACAACTGTTCGGTAAGTATTATGTCATCTTTAATTTTCACTCCGGCTTGCTTTAATCCCCTTGCCAGCCAGGTGTTGCACGTATTAAAAAGGTGATACTCACCGTTCGATTCGAAAAATTTTATTCTGCCCAAACCGGCTTCGCTTAAAATTACCGGTTCGCCGTTTGCATCTCTTACAATACTGCTGCTGATGTAAGTTAAAATCTTTTTCAATTGAGTTTCGGTTATGTTCAGTTCAATTACTATTTCGGAAATATCAAAGTATGTTTGTTTCGAAATACCGATTCCTTCCATCCGCAAAGTGCTTGGAGTCGGATAGAACAATGCATCGAAAGCCAAACCCGAATCGAAGCCGGGATGCTGATAAAAAGCCGCATCGCCCCAGCCGATATCTAACAGTTTATATTTCATAAATAATTTTGCTTCCGGGAAAATAGTTGTATCAATTGCTTCGGGACTAAATACAATTGCAGTATGCCAGTACTGTTTTATAAGATAAACAACAGTGCTCCGGGTCTCGTTAACATAAACGTTATCATCGACTTTAAGCGGCGGAGACGTATTTAAAAAGAAGAATATTACCGGAAAGATTATTATGTTATGCATAATCATTTCAAACAAATTGATATAATTAAACATAAGGTGAATCGAAATGAAAATCACTATTAAAATATACTCTGCTGTATTTTTAATCCTATCGCTTTTCTTTTTCCAGCCGGGCGTTTTCGCTCAAAACAAGTATACAATAGTTATTCATGGCGGTGCGGGATACATCCCCCCGGATATGCCGAAGGAAATAAAAGAGGCATATCTGAATTCCTTAACCAAAGCGCTCAACATCGGCAAAAAAATATTGGAAGAAGGCGGCAGCAGTCTTGATGCGGTTGAACAGGTAATACGCTATTTCGAGGATGATTCACTTTTCAATGCAGGCAAGGGTGCGGTTTTTACATCTGCCGGAACCCACGAGCTTGATGCATCGATAATGGTTGGTAAAGATTTAACAACAGGCGCTGTTGCCGGAGTAAAAACAATAAAGCATCCTATTTCGCTTGCACGACTTGTAATGGAAAAAACCCCTCACGTGCTTTTTGCCGGCGAAGGAGCTGATAAATTAGGCGAACGGTTCGGAGTAGATATAGTTGATAATAAATACTTCGACACATACAAAAGATTTAAGCAGTGGAAGAAAAAACATAAGGAGTTCGATGTTAAAGGAACGGTCGGTTGTGTTGCAATTGATAAAGACGGAAATATTACCGCGGGCACATCCACAGGCGGATTGACCGATAAATGGGAAGGAAGGGTCGGTGATTCTCCACTAATAAACGCCGGAACTTATGCCGATAACAACACATGCGGAGTTTCGGGCACAGGCACAGGCGAGTTGTTTATACGAAACACTATTGCATACAATGTTTCGGCATTAATGAAATTTAAAAACTACACTCTTAAGCAAGCCGCAGAAGAAGTTATTTTCAAATATCTGCCCGAAGGCAGCGGCGGAATAATTGCAGTTGATAAAGACGGCAACTACCAGTTGGTGTTTAACACATCGAGTATGTTGAGAGGAGTTGCTAATTCAGACGGAGTGTTTGAAGTAAAGATTTGGAAATAATATACCGGAAGGAAATAAATGAAACCAAAGCCCGGCGACTACGCGCCTTACTATGAAATATACATCAGGTTGGTCGAAGCCGATGTTGTTACAACACTTGAGGAACAGATTATTTCGACAATAGAATTGTTTAATTCCATTCCTGAAGATAAAGGAAGTTATGCATACGAAGAAGGTAAATGGACGATTAAAGAAGTGCTTGGACACATGATTGATACTGAACGAATTATGGCTTACCGTGCTTTAGCTTTTGCGCGCGGAGAGAAGCAGCCGATACCGGGTTTCGAACAGGATGACTATGTAAACAATGCAAACTTCAATCAGCGTACGCTTAAAGATTTAATAAATGAATTTAAAGCCGTAAGAGAATCGAATATTATTTTATTCAGGAGTTTTACCGAAGAAATGTTGAACAGAAAAGGCACCGCAAGCGGGAATGAAATAACAGTGCTCGCGCTGTTATTCATAATTGCCGGACATGAGAAACATCATATAAATATTTTGAGAGAGAAATACGGGGTGTAGTTGGCTATAACAAGACTAAAGACTAAAGACAAAAGTAAAAAGATAAAAGAAGTTAAACTTCTAAAATCTGAAATCCCTGCCTGCCTTTGGTAGGGTTGATGGGTGTTCGTAAATCAAAAAAAAATAATAAATGTTTCAAACGCGATAGCAAGCGTCCCCGCTTGCGTTGCTTTCGCTATCGAGATTGTTAGCTTCTTACTTCTTGCGGCAAAAATATTTCGCCCCGTTGGGGTTCCCCTTATTTCCCTATACCGTTATACCTTCTTTCTACCAACATTCCACGCCTGCGGCATTGATCTTCAATAATATTTGTTTCGGTAATTGGTAATTGTTTGTTGGAATTTGTTTGATTTTTGTTTTTTGAGATTTGAGATTTTATAATAGTCTCGTAGAGACGATCTATTTGTAACACGGCAGGAAACTGCCGTGAAAGAAAGAAAAAACAGAAAATAAAAGTTCCATCGGAACGGTCTATTGTACAAGATAAAAGAGTAACCCGCCTTTACTAAAGTTACGGTGGGCAGGAGTAAAAAGAATAAAGATGATAAATTCCCAAAATCTAAAATCGATGATGGATATTCGTAAATCAAAAGGAATAATGTACACATTGTGTGCGTAAGCAAGCGCCCACGCCTGCAATTTGCATTTACGCCATAATAAATTTTTAACGTAGGGCGACCAGTCTGGTCGCCCTACAGTTTTTTATTTAAGCAACAATCCCAAGATTAATAATCAACTGACAGAGTCATTTGACCATCAACCCCGAGAAGGTCGGGATTTCTGATAAAATGATACCATCATTTTATCATCAACATTTTCTTCACATCCACATAATCATTAACCTTAATCCTGTACAGGTAAACCCCGCTTGCAAGGTTCTGTGCATTGAAGTTTACTTCGTACCTGCCTTTAGCTTTTTCTTCGTTTACTAATGTTGTTACTTCTCTGCCGAGTATATCGTAAATCTTAAGCGTTACAAATCCATCC
>JAJRSV010000292.1 GCA_024278655.1 Bacteroidota bacterium
TCTCTTCGTGCAAAGCATGATTGATTGCATCGACCACCACAATCTTATCTCCGCCCGGTTCGGTTTTTTCATACTCAAGCGATTCCTTTAATCCGCTTTCATCGAACACAAATTTTGTACAATCTTCCGGGTCCGGGTCGGGATGCTGAAGTGCGCTTTCGGCTGCTTCATTAATTTCGGCTTTTACTTCTTCTTCAATCTTTTCAAATTCTTCTTTTGTTAAAATTCCCAAAGCGGCTAACTGCTGTTTCATCTTTAAATTGGGATCGTTCAACATATCCTGTTTAATTTCTTCTTCGGGTCTGTATTTTCGTTGATCATCAGAAGATGAGTGGGAAAGCAGTCGCACGCATTCGGCTTCAATCAGTACCGGACCCTTGCCGCTTTTGATGTACTCAACAGCTTCCTGTACTTTTTCATACGATTCGAAGAAATCGGTTCCGTTTATCTTCATCCTTTTAAGATTTTCGTAGCCGGACATCATTTCTGCAACCGAATGACCTTTTCCACCCGATTGATCTTCCACACGAACCGAAATTGCGTACTTGTTATTCTGAATAACAAACATAACCGGAAGCTTTTCGCGGCTTGCCCAGTTTACCGCTTCGTGAAACTCACCCTGACTCGTTGTGCCCTCGCCGCTGCTTACATACGATATGCAATTTTCGCCTGTTCTTTTTGCAGCAAGCGCGGTGCCTACCGCCTGCAGGAACTGTGTTCCGGTTGGACTCGATTGAGTAACCAGTCTGTTCCGTGTCGAACCCCAATGCGATGGAAGCTGTCTTCCGCCGCTTGCCGGGTCATCGGCTTTAGCAAAAGTTTGAAGGAAAATTTCTTCGGGTGTTACTCCCGTAGATAAAACCAACGCCATATCGCGATAGTAGGGAAAGAACCAGTCGTTATCCTTATCGAGTGATAAACCCACAGCTGCCTGAATTGCTTCGTGTCCTGCGCCTGCAATATGAAAGAATGTTTTACCCTGTTTCAGGTAAGTCATTGCTTTGTTATCGATAGCTCTTGAGCGGAGCATTATTCTTAATGCATCAACAATCTCCGTCTCCGACAGCTTTTTCATCACCCGCTTTGCGGCATCCGAAGCCGTTACTTTTCCGTTACCGGGTTTCAGGTTTTTCTTTGCTTGTTTCTTTGGGGTTGTCTCTGTTGAATTTTTCTTTGTCATAAAACCCTTTCAGATTTAATTTTAATAATTTCTTTTTCTATTAGATTGTTTTCATCCATTGTGTTAATCTGTTCGTACTCAAAGTATTCTTTAAAATGATTTAATAGCTTTTCCTTTACTTCGTCTATGTCAATTTCCCTTTCAAGTTCTCTTTGCAGCGAAGTAACATCCTTGTCTTTAATTCCGCATGGAATAATTCCGTTAAACATCGATAAATCGGTATTTACATTGAATGCAAATCCGTGCATCGTTATCCAGCGGCTTACTTTAATTCCTATTGCAGCTATTTTTCTGTTTTCAATCCAAACACCTGTGTAACCGTCAACTCGTTTTGCATTCAGACTGTAATCGGAACACGTTTTTATTATAACTTCTTCCAATCCTCTTAAATATTTATGGGTGTCGGGCTTCCAGTTGTTTAAGTTAATAACCGGGTAACCGACAATCTGTCCGGGACCGTGATATGTTATATCGCCACCGCGGTCGATATCGTAAACTGATATTTTATTTTTCTTAAGGTATTCCTCGCTGCCGATTAAGTTTTCTTTATCCGCTGTTTTACCCAACGTGTATGTATGCGGATGCTCAAGTAAAATCAGCACATCGTCAATTTCATTCTTATACCTCAATTCAAAGATTCTTTTCTGAAAATCCCAGGCGTCTTTGTAATCTATCGTATCTAAATTTATGTATGTGAGTTTTTTTATCATATTATATTTTTCCACACAAAGCAGGTGAAAATATTACTGCCTGTTCTCAACTGTAATTCTAAATCTTATCATCATCCAACAGGCAAACCGGATAGAAGAATCTCGTCATTATCAAGGTTGAGATACTTCACTTCGTTCAGTATGACAATAATAAACGTGTAACCGAATCTCTAAGATGAAAGAACCGATATAAAAAATATAAACACGTAATAACTAAATATGTATTGCTTCGCCGTAAGCTTGTGCTGCGGCTTCCATTATCGCTTCGGATAAAGTAGGATGCGCGTGAATTGTTTTCATTATCGATTCGCCGGTTGCTTCAAGCTCACGAGCCATAACAGCTTCGGCTATCAATTCGGTAGCTTCGGCACCGATTATATGCGCACCCAACAGCTCGCCGTATTTAGCATCGAAGATAAGCTTAACAAAACCTTCGCGCTCACCTACGGCAAAAGCTTTGCCGCTTGCCATAAACGGAAACTTTCCTACTTTTACATCGTAGCCCAACTCTTTTGCTTTCTCTTCAGTATATCCCACGCTTGCAACCTGCGGCTGGCAGTAAGTGCAGCCGGGTATGTTGTTATAATCAATCGGTTTGTTTTTAATGCCTTTAATTCCTTCGATGCAGTGAATACCTTCGTGCGATGCAACATGTGCAAGCCACGGCGGTCCGATTACATCGCCGATTGCATAAACTCCCGGAACATTTGTTTCATACGTTTCTTTATTTACTTTAATATGATTCTTATACAACTCAACACCAATTTTTTCCAAACCGAATCCATCCACATTTCCTGTAACACCTATTGAGCTTAAAACTTTATCGGCGGTTAACTTTTTCTTTTCGCCTTTTACAGAAATTGTAACTTCGGCTTTCTTACCTTTCACTTCGGCTTTTTCAACTACGGCACCGGTTAATATTTCAATTCCCCTTTTCTTAAAACTTCTTGCGAGCGCCTGCGATACTTCCTTATCTTCAACCGGCAAAATATTATCCATCATCTCAACCACGGTTACCTTTGTGCCCAATACAGAATAGAAATAAGCAAACTCGATTCCAATTGCTCCTGCGCCAATAATAATCATCTCTTTCGGCTGCTCGGCTAAAGTCATTGCTTCGGTGCTGGTAATAATTGTTTTTCTGTCAACCGGAATGGAAGGAACCATTTTCGGACGTGCACCCGTGGCAATGATAACCTTACCGGCTTTAACCGAATCAATTTTCCTGCCTTTATCATCAAATACATCAATCTGGTTTTTCGAAATGAACTTCCCGAAGCCGCGGATTCTGTCAACTTTGTTCTTTTTGACCAACAATTCAACATTTTTCGAAATTCTTTCCGAAATGCTGCGGCTGCGCTGGATAATTTTGGAAAAATCGAATGTCAGTTCCTTTGCGGTAATTCCGAAATCTTTACCGTGATTTTTAACCGCATCGTAAATTTCTACATTCTTCAGCAGCGATTTTGTAGGAATACATCCCCAATTCAGGCAAATTCCGCCCAAATTGTCCTTATCAATAACAACGGTTTTGAACCCAAGCTGTCCTGCACGTATTGCAGCCACATATCCGCCGGGACCACCGCCTAAAATTGCTATTTCGTATTGTTTTTGCATAATTTAACTGGTTCGGTTTGTAAAAAGATGGGCAAATATAGTCAACCGGAAGTAAAAATAAAAATGGAAGATGAATTTTTCTGACTCACCGGTCAGTTTTGCAGAAGAAAAGTAGATTTTTACCGGTTCGGATGATCGCTGTAGATATACCGACTGCCGGATCAAACACATATAAATTATTTCACAAGTGATAAAGTGTGAAATACACAGTATTAACATTAACGCCATTATATTTATTAGCGTATTGGCGGAAAATTAGTAAAGCCGCGAATGCGCGAATAATTTAATCGAAAAGCTGCTTATATACTGAAACCTTTCTCCTTTTTTAGAATCATATAGCTAAACACATTTTAACATTGTGCAAATAAATTTTAGCAAGTATATTTCGCAACCGGTTTTCCACTCTACTTGCAAATCAACACATCGTTGATTTTAATCAGGAAAAAAATTATTAAGTATTTACCAATCAGCAACGAACAAAATTCAGGAGATTAAATGTTCAGAGATTCTTTTACATCGGGGGGAAAAGACTATAACGTAAAAACGGTTCAAAATCTTGATGCGGCTTTATTTTACGAGAAACTGAAAGAAGACGAAAACGCCGTATTGATTGATGTGCGGACACCGATGGAACATCAGGAAGCAAGAATTCCGAATTCGCTTCTGCTCGATATTTCAGATCCGAATTTCATTAAGAAAGTAGATGAACTCGACAGAACTAAGAGCTATTACCTTTATTGCCGCAGCGGCAACAGGAGTTTCTTTGCCGGAAAGCAAATGATTCAAATGGGTTTTGATAAAGTTTACAACCTTCTGCCCGGTGTTATCGGCTGGAAGTATGAAATTGAAAAATAAAGAAATTGATTTAAGGAGATAACATGTATTTTAAACGAATTTATGAAGAAGGACTGGCTCACGCAAGTTACATTGTCGGATGTCAGGCAACAAATCAGGCAATTGTAATCGATCCGAAAAGGGATATTGAGGACTATTTGGAGATTGCCGAGAAAGAAAACTTTAAGATAACCCATATAACCGAAACGCATATTCACGCTGACTTCCTGAGCGGCTCGCGCGAACTTGCCGCAGCTACCGGTGCCGGCATCTACTTATCGGATGAAGGCGGCGAAGACTGGCAATATCAGTTTGAACATATTGGATTAAAGGACGGCGATGAAATTAAAGTCGGTAACCTCACACTGAAAGTAATGCATACACCGGGACATACACCCGAACATATATCGTTTTTGGTTACCGATAATCCCGCAAGCGAAAAACCGGTGATGATGTTTACCGGCGACTTTGTTTTTGTCGGTGATGTTGGAAGACCCGACCTTTTGGAAAAAGCGGCAGGTATAAAAGGCACACAGGTTACAGGTGCCAAACAAATGTTTGAATCGCTAAAAAGATTTAAAGCTTTACCGGATTACGTACAAGTATGGCCTGCACACGGAGCCGGTTCTGCTTGCGGAAAAGCTCTCGGTGCCGTTCCGAGCTCAACAGTAGGTTACGAGAAGTTATCGAACTGGGCTTTAAAGATTGATGATGAAGAGCTTTTTGTCAGCACCCTGCTCGATGGACAGCCGGAACCACCGAAGTACTTTGCAATGATGAAGAAGCTTAACAAGGAAGGAGCTAAAATTCTCGGCTCACTTCCCCACCCTGCAAGATTAAGCGTTCAGCAGTTTGAAGATGCGGTTAAGAATGATTACACAGTTGTAGATACAAGGGACAAACTTGCTTTTGCAGGCGGACACTTTCCGGGAAGTTTGAACATAATCGATAATTCATCGTTTAGTACGTGGGCGGGATGGCTGTTGGATTATGATAAACCTTTTATATTAGTAGCTCCCGACAACCGTGTGGAAGATTTAACCAAAGCGCTGATAAGAATCGGATTGGATAATGTTAAGGGCTATATAGATGGCTTGGACAAACTTTCCGCCGACGGCTACGAGTTGGAAACGCTGAATCAGATTACAGAAAAAGATTTGTACGAGAACCTCGATGAATACATTGTTATCGATGTAAGAAGTTACACCGAATACAACCTCGGTCATATTCCCGGTGCAATCAACATTCACGGCGGACTTATAAAAGACAACCTTGATAAGATTGAAAGAAACAAACCTGTCGTTATTCAGTGTGCAAGCGGTAACCGCTCGAGCATTGCTTCGAGTGTGTTGTTAAAGTACGGCTTTAAAAACATTATGAACTTAACCTGCGGAATAAACGGTTGGGTTCAGGCGGGATACAAAACCGTGAGTGAAGATTTGATTACAACGGCAGAAACGGTTAGTTAAATAATTTTGAATTCCCGGATGCTTTTTAAGTGTCCGGGTTTTTAAGATTGCTTATCATTTTTCTGATATATAATAGCAACGCAAGTTACGTAATTATCGGAATGACTCATCGAAATCTTAAGCTCTTTATCATCCGCCAAAAACGTTTTAACCTTATCGCTTAAGTGTGCAATGGGCATGCCCGAGCGTTCATTTATAATTTCCATATCCTGCCAGCCGACACCTTTTTTCCATCCTGTTGCAAGTGCCTTGTAAATCGCTTCTTTAGCCGCAAACCGGGCTGCAAGATGCTGATACTTGTTCGGCTTGTTTAAACAGTAATTTAGTTCATTGGGTGTATAAATTTTAGAAAGGAACCTGTCGCCGTACTTGGCAACGCTCTGTTTAATTCTGCTTATCTCAATTATATCTACGCCAATTCCTATTACCATTTATCGCTTCGCTAAAAAATATTTGCATCAACTTTTAAACCTTCATCCAGCAACTGGGATTTCACAATCTTGCTCAGTTCTTTTAACCGTTTAATTGTTTCGGTTAAATTAATCATCAGCGAATCATCGTATAAAAACCTGCCCAGGTTATTCTCACCTTTCGATGTTTCCATTACAAGATAGTTAACATTTCGCAGCAGCGAATCCGATTCCGATAAAACCGAATTTAACCTGGTTACGTAAGCTTGCAGCGATTCCTTATTCTCTTCAAAAAACAGCTTTGTCTGTTCCGAAAGTTCGGCAGTGTTTTCCGTTATCTTGCTGATGTTCTGTTCATTAGCTTCAAGCGTGTTATTAAGTCTCTCGGTCAGTTCGTTTAAATTCTTTACCGACTTTTTCAAATCGCTCATCAGTTCCTCATCGCCCATAAGATTGCTCAACGCACTAACTGTAGTTTTCAAATCGGCTACCATCGATCCGATATCCTGTTCATAAGAGCCGACCATCCTCATTACGGACGAAAGGTCGGGTTGAAACCAACCGCGGTGCGTAAGACTTAAATCCAGAGGTTCCGGCGAATTGCCGGGTTCAATTTCAATCTTCTTATCACCCATCAAATCGATAGTTGCCAGCCAGAATTTGGCATCCTTCCGTAAGTCAACGTCTTCATCTACAGATAACTTAACCAATATGATATTTTTGTTAAGAGATATATCCCTCACAATTCCTTTTCGCAACCCGTTTACGGTAACTTGGTCACCCACTTCCAACCCGCTTACGTTGTCGAATATCAGGTCTATTTCGAGAGCGGAAGGAGCAATAACAAGATTTTTTGCCCATGCCATTATCCAGATAAAAACAATTAAACCAAGTATGGTTGTAATGCCAACTTTAATTTCGGTTTTGCGTTCTTTTTGCATCGTTTATTTCTTGAGTTATTAGTTCACTTAATTTGTTCAATTCAATGCGGCTTATAATGCTGTCGGCTACCGCCTTTTCAAAATAGTTACTTATCTTTTCGGTTCCTTCGGATGTAAGTTCTTTTACCGATTCAATGTTTTTCAAATAATAAACAATCAGTGCTTTTAAAGAATCTTTTTCGGGACTGTTACTAATATACGGTAATGATTCGTCCCATTCATTCAGCAGTTCTTCAATAATTATTTCTTTACCCGGTTTAAATATAAATTCATCGAACTTCTTTTCCACCACGTAAATTGCCGCACCGAGCAGAATTGTAAATATAACGATAAACTTTACAAAGCAACCTTTTTTCAATCTTCTTCTTTTTCGATTAAAACTTTTTTAATCCGCTTACCTATAACTTCTTTAACCGTAAATTTATAATTATCTTTTTTAAAACTATAATTCTCAGTGGGAATTGTTGCGGCATTTTTCAGAACAAATCCGCCTATGGTTTCGAAACCTTCCTCTTCGTCGATTACTTTTTCGTTAAGAGCTTCGTTTATTTCACTCACCGGTGTTTTACCTAAAACAAGATATTTTCCTTCGCCTTCTTTTTTAATTACATCCTCTTCTTTATCATATTCATCCCAAATCTCACCTACTACCTCTTCAATAATGTCTTCCAAAGTTATCAATCCTGCCGTTCCGCCGTATTCATCTACAACAATAGCTATATGCATTTTCTTCGATTGAAATTCACGAAGCAGTTCGCTTATCTTCTTACTCTTCGGAACGTACATTGTTTTTCTTGCAAGCGATTTAAGCTTAAAGTTTTTGTTAAACTTACCGCCGGCAAAATAAGGCAAAATATCTTTAGCGTAAATTATCCCGATTACATTATCAAGGTCGTCTTCGAACAGTGGAAAACGGCTGTGCCCGGTTTCGTTTATTATGTTAACCACATCTTCGAAACCAGAATCTACGGGAATTGCTTTTATATCGACCCTCGGAGTCATTATTTCGCCTGCCTGAATATCCCTGAAAAGCACGATGCTTTGAATAAGTTCCTGCTCTTCGGGTTCGAGTGTTCCTTTCTCCTGGCTGTATTCGGTAAGTTCCGAAATTTCATCCTTTGTTAAAACCGTTTTCGATTTATCGAGCTTAATTTTCGAAAATGACATTTTAATAATTTCGGCTATTGTTTCGGTAACGGGGTAGATGAGTACATTCACCCAGTACATAGGAAAGGAAATTTTCTTTGCGAAATTATAGGGACTTTTCGAAGCGTAAACTTTCGGCAGAAGTTCACCGAAAAGAAGAATTACCAAAGTAAGAAGCACTATTTGGATTGCGATTGCAATTTCGGTACCAATGCCCAAAAGCGGAGCCAGTTCCAATGCGATAGCAACGGCAACAATAGAAGCGGCTACGTTAACAATTGTATTCCCCACCAGTATGGTAACTAACAATCTTTTCGGTTGAGATAATAAATTATCGACGTAACCGCAAAGAACTTTTCTCCTACCAAACAGCTTTTTGAATTTTTTAGATTGAATGGAAAATAAAGCAACTTCGGAGCCGGAAAAGAAAGCCGATAAGAATATTAGAACAACTAAAACAATAAGTTTAATATGCCAGGTAATATCCAAAAAGCTTTATGCCCAAATTGTTAGACAAAAAATTTAAAATGGTAGATCATCGTTATTCTCTACCTGCGGCGGTGCTGCCGGTGCTGCCGGTTCTGCAACTACATCTCCGCTCGGTACGTTTTCGCTTGCAGCATCAAGAGGAATTAATTTTTCGGCAATCACTTCGGTAGATGTTCTTTTGTTTCCGTCTTTATCCGTGTATTCTCTTACGGATATTCTGCCCTCAATAAAAAACTTTCTTCCCTTTTTCAGATTATCTTTGAAATAATCAGCAAGGTTGAAAGCAACCACCCTATGCCAGGTTGTTTCGTTAGTCCAGTTACCTTCCGAGTCTTTTATTCCGCGGCTTGTAGCCAGGCTGAAATTGGTAACGGAAACATTATTTGTGGTAAATCTCGTTTCTGCATCCCTACCGAGATTACCGATAAGCATTACTTTATTTAAAGAGAAAGCCATGATGCTGAGCCCTCCATATTAATTAAACTTATTATGTTAACTAGCTTTTTAATTTAACAATAGTTTTATTAAAAATCTATGAGAATTTATCTGAATTTGTTGCGACTTAAATATATTTCCGGTTATCAAATACCAATTATTTCCTTCTTCAATTACGCTGCTCCAATAATCTTTCTGAGAATTCACGGCTTCGTCAAAACAAAAAAAAGATTTTGCATAAAATATTTTTCTTCCGCTTTCAAAAGAAATTTTTTCCTGTTATTAACCGACAGTCGATGTAATTAAAACTATCCCGATAAAAAATATTGACAAATGATATTACTTGTGCTGAGCAATACAGAACAATCCCGCCCTCATTTTCCTTGTTAAATCGCATAAAATTATTCTTGCTGAAAAAACAATTTTAAAGCACAATATTTTAATATCAACAAGTAAACCCGAGTACAATTTTTGATATGTTTTTCTAAAAAACACAAGATTTCTAACAAGGGAAAAACTGATGAACACCGGTCAAATGCTGCTTACAATAGGGGCAATTATTTTATTCTCAATCCTTGCTCTTCAGATAAACAGCAACCAGTTAACTACACAGGAAACTATGCAGAATTCAAAGTTCGGAATTCTTGCGGTGTCGGTAGCATCGTCCTTTATCGAAGAGGCAACCGAAAAAGCGTTCGATGAAAACAGCATTGACGATTTTGTTACTTCGTTAAGCACCCTGACTTCCCGCGGTAGTTTCGGACCGGACGCCGGAGAAAATCCGGACAGCACAAGCCAGTTCGATGACTTCGATGATTACGACGGGTATACAGTTACAATAACCGACATGCCGTCTGCGGTTTTTAAAGTAATGTGCACCGTCGATTATGTAAACCCTGAAGCGAGCGGCTTTTTTACGACAAGTAAAACCTGGCATAAACAATTAACCGTAAGGGTTACCAGTCCCTCGATGAGAGACACAATTAAAATGTCAAAAGTTTTCAGTTACTGGAAATTTCCATAAGAGGAAAATTAAATGGGATTTAGTACAATACTCGACATATTGGGTTCAATGATACTCGGTGGAATATTGTTAACAATGCTCAACAATATGAACGAAAGAGAAGTTGAAATTACCATGGTTTACGGAAACGATAAACTGCTGCAGATAGAAGTTGTTCAGCTTGCTAATTTGATTGAACAGGATTTCAGGAAAATCGGATACTGTGAAGACCCGACGAAGATTACAGACTCAACCAATCTTATCATCAGTGCCGATACTTCGAGTATAAAGTTTATTACCGATACTAACAGAGACGGAAACCTGGACACACTCGAATATTTTTTAAGCGATACATCGGCGCTCTCATTTACTAAAAATCCGCGGGACAGGATTCTTTACAGAAAACTGAACAGCAACGCACCGTTGAACGTAAGCTCGAACATAACAAACTTTTATCTCCGTTATTTCGATGCATTGAACTACGAAATTCCTTCTCCTGTAGCTAACCCGAAAGCAATAAACTACATGGAAATTTCATTTAAAATAGAGGACTCCGAAGCATATAACGAGGAGTATTCGCAAGCTTACTGGCAGCAGGTAAGATTAACATCAAGAAATTTAAGAAAAAGATAAGGAGCCGGTTATGGGCGGAAAAGTATCTTTACTGTTGGTGTTGGGTTTCAGCACTATTATGGCAATTATGGGCAAAAGTTTACTGAACTTTTCGAATGAAGCCGCAGATAATTTTTATAATTATTATGTGGGTACCCGTGCTCATAACATTGCCGTAAGCGGTGCTAATATGGCAGCAAACAAACTCTTCCTTAACAAAAACTGGACTGCCGGTTTCCAAAATCTCCCGGTCGATGACGGAATACTGAACGTTTCGGTAACCGCATTCCAAACATATAAGAGAAGAATTTATTCCATTGGCGAGTTTATGGGTGAGAAGGATACCGTTATCGTAACTTTGGAACCGAAGAACTTTGCACAATACGGAAACTTCTACGACGAGAACAATGCCTGGTGGGCTACGGGTGATACGCTTAGAGGACCGTTTCATACAAACGATTATCTTAAGTGTTACGGAAGACCGGTATTCCTCGGTTACTCTACTACA
>JAJRSV010000293.1 GCA_024278655.1 Bacteroidota bacterium
ACCGGCAACCGACGTTTTAACAAAATCATCGTCCGTAACATCTCCGGTGTATGTTTCGCATTTGCTTCGCGATTTTTCAACTTCAGCTTTTACGGCATCGAGTGCTTCTTTATCTCTTCCGAAAAGTGCCAGGTCGTAGTTTTCTGCAGCTAAAGCTAATGCCGTGGCTTTCCCAATTCCCCTGTTTGCGCCTGTTATTAAAGCCGTGTTTCGTTCTGCCATTTATAAATCTCCTTGAATTGGTCTGATAACAATTTCTTCGGTTACAAGATTATCGCTTTGTAAAAATGCCGAAACCATTATACGCGCAACGCTTTCGGGATTCATCATTCGTTCGCCATGCTTTTCTCTCATCTCTCGTGTCCATATTGCGGTTTCGGTTGCACCGGGAATTATGTTTATAACCCTGATGTTATGCTTGCGCACTTCCTCCCTTAAAACCTTTGCGTAACCTAACAAACCCATTTTCGAAGCTGTATATGCCGAACTGCTTGTAAAAATTTTTTCGGTAACTACCGAAAGAACGTTTATAATTGTGCCGCCTCCGTTTTTAATCATATACGGTAAAACGGATTTAATTGCGTAGATGGCTCCCATTAAGTTTGTGTGCAAAACATCATCTATCTCTTTAATTGAATTTTCTTCCGCAAGCTTGAACGAAGTAACACCGGCGTTGTTTACAAGACAATTCACATTGCCTTCTTTAATCATCTTTTTGAATGTTTGCTCGACGTTAGCACGCGAAGCAACATTGCAGGGAAAAATATGAAGCTGCTCTTCTTTAATATCTTCTTTAAGCCTTTCAAGTTCGGTTACTCTTCTTGCCGTTGCAAATATGTTGCACCCCACCGATGCAAACTCAATTGCAGCAGCTTTACCAATGCCGGAACTTGCGCCCGTTATCCATATTCCGTTTTTATCTTTATTCATAATCAGAGATTTCTGTGTGAGATTAAATCGAGGAACTCCATTCTCGTGCGGGCATCTTCCTTAAACACACCGTGCATTGCACTTGTTGTTGCCGATGAGTTCTGCTTTTCAACTCCGCGCATCATCATACACATATGAAACGCTTCGGATACTACGGCTACACCGCGCGGCTGTAAATACTCGTCGAGTGTATCGGCAATCTGTTGTGTCATTCTTTCCTGAACCTGCAGACGGCGCGAAAATACTTCCACTATACGCGGAATTTTACTCAAACCAACTATCTTTCCGTCGGGTATGTATGCAACATGTACTTTTCCGTAAAACGGCAGCATATGATGTTCGCACAAGCTGTAAAAATCGATATTCTTTACCAGCACCATTTCATCGTATTTCTCGTTAAAGATTGCGCTGTTCAGTACATCGCAAATTTCCTGTTTGTATCCTTTCGTTAAGAACTCGTACGCTTTTGCAACACGTTCGGGAGTGCTTAAAAGCCCTTCCCTTTTCGGGTCTTCACCTATCTCAACAATAAGATCTTCCACAAGGTTTTTAACTTTAGGAATGTCCACTTACTCTTCTCCTCTATATTCAAAATAATTATTTTCAGTTTCGTACAACTTAACAGCATATAATTTTCCGTTAGGTATTTTGCCGGCTAACTGGTTCCATATTGCGATTGTTATATTTTCGGAAGTGGGGTTTAATCCTTTCATAAATTCCGTATCGAGATTCAGATTTTTATGATCCACTTTCGAAATTACATGTTCGCGGATAATTTCCTTTAACTTCTTTACATCCAAAACGAATCCCGTTTCCGGTTCTACTTCGCCTGCAACTACAACTTCAAGAGTGTAGTTGTGTCCGTGCCAGTTAGGATTGCTGCATTTGCCGAAAAGCTCATAGTTTTCTTCATCGGTTAATCCCGGTCTGAATAGCCGGTGAGCTGCCGCAAAAGTTTCTCTTCTTGTTATGTAAACTATCTTTGCCATTTACTTCAATTCTTTTAACGCTTCCATTACTTCTTTATTATGATTTGCAACTTTAACTTTCCTGAATATTTTTCTCACCTTACCGGTTTTATCTATTATAAACGTCGAACGTTCGACGCCCATATATTTTCTTCCGTACATACTCTTTTCTTTCCAAACGCCGTACTTTTCCAGCACCTGTTTTTTTTCGTCGCTTAAAAGAGTAAAAGGCAGGTTGTACTTTTCGGCAAACTTTTTATGCGATTCAACAGAATCGGGGCTTACACCAATTATAACCGCTTTAAGTTTTTTGAAGCCGGGAAATTCATCCCTGAAATTACAAGCTTCCTTCGTACAGCCGGAAGTGTTATCCTTCGGATAAAAATAAAGCACAACATTTTTTCCAAGAAAATCTTTAAGCGAAACTTTTTTACCGTTTTGATCTTTCAATGTAAACGCCGGTGCTTTTTTGCCTTCTTCAACCATTGATGTTACCTCCTTTTGAATAAACAGGGGCGGTACAGATAACCCCGCCCCATTAACTATAACTCTTATTTAATTTCTTCCAAAGTTTTTTTGATGTTTTCGTAACTCGGTTCGTCGCCTGCATTCTCGAGAACTTCTGCGTAACGAACGGTTCCTTCTTTATCAATTACAAACGCCGAACGCTTTGCAACGCCCTTGTAATCAAATTTACCGGGAGCGAAAACGTCGTAAAGAGCGCCGTAGCTTGCTGCTGTTTCTTTGTTGAAATCGCTTAACAAAGGAAAGTTATAATTGTTCTTTTCCTGCCACATCTTTAATGCAAAAGGACTATCGACACTAATACCTAAAACCTGCGCATCCAGGTCTTCGTATACTTTCAGTTCGTCTCTGAATGTACACATTTCTTTTGTGCAGACTCCCGTATTAGCAAGCGGGAAGAATAATACTACAACATTTTTTCCTCTGTAATCACTCAACGATACTTTTTCGGTATCCTGATTAAATAATGTAAAGTCGGGTGCTTTATCACCAACATTTATCGGCATAATTTTTCTCCTGTTAGATTTTATGATTATTGAACAAACACTGTTTGCTGGGTATTTTGTTTGAGATGAGTTTGAAACAGTTTCAAATTCAGTTGTTTAATTTACAAAGTTAAAAGCTGTTTAACAATTTACTTTGATGTGCATCACACTAAAATTTTTCCAACAACAAAGAGGGATTACCACTTTCTGGTTTTTAGTTGATACCATAGTTTAAAGACAGGTGATATAAAAGAAAAAAGATGACATCTTTTCAAAAGATGTCATCTTTAAATACGATTTAACTTTATTCGCCTTTTTTAGAAATGACCGCGTTAATTGCCGACCTTTCAACTTTTATTTTAACGTTATCGCTAATCTGCAGAAGGACGGTTTTTTCATCCAGTCCGGCAATTATACCGTGAACGCCGCCGCTTGTAACTACTTTATCACCTTTTTCAAGGTTCGAAAGAAGTTTCTCTCTTTCTTTCGCTCTCTTCTGCTGTGGTCTGATAATCATAAAATAAAAGATTAAAAAGATAGCACCGAACATAATTATGGTGCTTACCATACTACCGCCGCCGCCGTTGCCACCCTGCGGCGCCAATGCTAATAATATTTCCAATTTTTCCTCCAATCGGATTTTAATTTTTAACTGTTAGTTTACTTATTACTTTATTTTTCCATTCATTAAATGAACCGTTTAAAATCTGTTTTCTTGCTTCGGCAACAAGCTCCAAATAAAAATGCAGGTTATGAACACTCGCAAGTTCCAGGGCAAGTATTTCTCCGGCTATGAACAAATGCCTTAAATAAGCCCGCGTAAAATTTTTACAGGTATAACAATCGCAATCATCATCAACTTTACTGAAATCATCTTTAAACTTCGCATTCCTTAAAGAAAGAACGCCGTTCCATGTAAACAGAATTGCGTGCCGTGCATTGCGCGTAGGCATTACACAATCGAACATGTCAATTCCGCGGTCAATCGATTCGAGAATGTTCTCCGGTCTGCCGACGCCCATCAGATATCTCGGTTTATCCTCCGGCATAAAGCCGGTTGTAAAGTCGGTCATTTCGTACATCGTTTCGGTCGGTTCGCCGACTGCAAGTCCGCCGATTGCATAACCATCGAAATCGAGTTTAACCAAATCTTTTACCGACTGCTCACGCAAATCTTTATAAACGCTTCCCTGTATTATTCCAAACAGATACTGCTTATGTCCGTAAAGCGGTTTCGAGTTTTCAAACGCTTCTTTGTTCAGCACAGCCCAGTCGCTTGTAAGCTTTGTTGAGTTTACCGCATAATCGTATTCACACGGATAAGGTGTGCATTCATCCAGAACCATCATAATATCGGAACCGATTTTTCTCTGAATCTCAATCACTTTCTCCGGAGTAAAAAAATGCTTCGAACCGTCGAGATGCGAGCTGAACTCAACACCGTCAGGTTTCATCTTCCGCAAATCGGATAAACTGAAAACCTGGTAACCGCCGCTGTCTGTAAGTATGGGTTTGTGCCAGTTCATAAAGTTGTGTAATCCACCGGCTTTTTCCAGCACTTCAGTTCCGGGTCGCAAATAAAGATGATAAGTATTTGAAAGAACAATCTGCGCCTTAATATCGTGCTCGAGCAAATCCTGGTTTACAGCTTTAACCGTGCCCTGCGTACCGACCGGCATAAACATCGGGGTTTCCACAATGCCGTGGTCTGTTTCGAATCGTCCTGCACGGGCTTTACTGTCAGGATTTTTTGCATCAACCGTAAATTTAAGCAAAAGCGTTTATTATTGGTAATTGATTAAAATAAAGTTTACAAATTTAATAGAAAAAGGAAGAAGGGGCAAAAGTTAATTGGTCATTGGTCAATTGTCATTAGACATTGCACATCTGTCCAAAACGATAAAAAAAGGATCCCTCAGATAAGATTGGTAAATTAGTTTCACAAAAAATAAACAAACCAAAATTATCGAGGGATCAATGGTAAATGTAACACT
>JAJRSV010000294.1 GCA_024278655.1 Bacteroidota bacterium
AGGAATGGAAGATATGGTTGTTGCAGCACTTGTTGTCGGTTTCGCTCGAGGCGTGCAGGTGGTTTTACAGGATGGACAAATACTGGACACGATTATTCATTCTGCTGCAAGTCAGCTTCAGAACTTTCATCAGTTTGTTGCGGCGGGAGGTATGCTTTTCTTTCAAACCACGCTTAACTTCTTCATACCCTCAGGTTCAGGACAGGCGGCGGTTACAATGCCGCTTATGGCTCCGCTCTCCGATCTCATCGGTATTACAAGGCAAACCGCTGTGTTTGCATTTACCTGCGGCGATGGTTTTTCGAATATGATTATCCCAACTTCAGGCACATTGATGGCAGTGCTTGCAATTGCAAAAGTTCCGTACACAAAATGGCTTAAGTTTGTGTTTCCACTCTTCATTATGCTTTTTCTGCTGTCGATTATATTTTTGATTGTAGCGGTCATAATTCAGTATTAAATTGCATGAACCCGAAGACGGTAAAAAATTATTGAATGTGATTTGAAAATTTATTAATATCTTTTATCAAATAAATTAAAGGAGGAGGAGATGATAAAAGCAAAACTATTGTTACTCTCAATTGGTTTGCTCTTACTCACAGGTCTTTCTGCATGCGGACCAAATTTCAACACCGATTTCGAACCGCCCCCGCCCGATGCAAAATTGGATGATGTGTTCCCAGCAAAAATTAATGAGTGGCAACGGGTGCTCAATCGTCCGGATATCAATCCACCTTACCGCGCTGTTGTTGCAAGTTACGGAGACGGCAGGATAACTATAAATGCTATCCTTGCACCCGATAAAGTAGCAGCGGACAAATATTTCAAAGAAGCTATCGTTCCGAATTTCGATAAAATGAAAAATCATTTCCGCGGGAACATAAACGGCAAATGGAGTGCAAGCGGAACCGACGATAACGGAAGAAAGTGGTATGCGTGGGTTAATCAAAGCTGGATTTTTATGATAAGCGGAAGCGACGGTAAAAACTTCAAATCGGCAATAGCTGCATTTAAGTACGTGGAAGAATAATTAAAAAATATTTTTACTCTTCTGTTTTTTCAAAAGCTTTATTCTTATCGAATCAATTTAACTTCATTCCCGGAGTAATTAAATCCCTCTCCTTAATAAGTTAAAAATCCCGCTTGCGGGGGAGAGGGATTTTCCCGAAGGGATTCCTTCGGAAAGGGTGAGGTCGATCACACAACAGAGAACGAATACACGAAAAGAATAACAACTAAAACCAAAAATCCTTTCAATTAAGTTCCTGTGCTTTAGCATTAACAGCAGTTTCGGACCTCACCCCCTGCCCACTTTCCTTGTAAAGGAGAGTGGGTTTTTACAGTTTTTACAATAGCTTCTCAATTCTTATCTTTGTTCACTTAATAAACTTTATATCAACAAATAAATTTTCAATTCGATGAAAACCATAAAATATTTTCTTTTAATAACTCTGCTAACGCTTATGGCTTGCTCGAAAAAATCAGACATCCAAAACGAAGTTCAATCATTCCTTGATGAATACAACAAACAGTACCAAAAACTTTATTACGAATGGAATAAAGGCGAATGGGCTTTAAACACAAAAATTGTAGAAGGCGATACGGTAACCAGCAAACTCGCACGCGATGCACAGGAAGAGTATGCTAAGTTTACCGGAAGCAGGGAAAATATCGAAAAAGCAACAAAGTATTTACTGCAGAAAGATGAATTAACCGACATTCAGGTAAAACAGCTAAAAAGAATTTTATACCTCGCCGCTAACAATCCGGAAACCGCATCGGAAATAGTAAAAGAAAAAATTAAAGCCGATACTAAACAAACAGAATTACTTTACGGCTTCGATTTTAAGATTGACGGTAAATCGGTTACTCCGAACGAAATTGATGACCTGTTAAATACATTAACCGATTACGATGAAAGATTAAAAGTATGGGAAGCAAGCAAAGAAGTAGGTGTAGTGCTTAAAGACGGGTTGGAGAACCTTCGCAATTTAAGAAATAAATCGGTGCAGGCACTCGGTTACGACGACTTTTTTGCTTACCATGTTTCCGATTACGGAATGACCGGTGACGAGATGTTAAAACTTTGCCGTGATATGGTACGGGACATCTGGCCTTTATACAGGGAACTTCATACCTGGGCGCGCTATACACTTGCAGAAAAATACGGCGAGCAGGTTCCCGATATGATTCCGGCACACTTCCTTCCAAACAGGTGGGGACAGGACTGGTCCGGAATTGTTGATGTTGAAGGTTTGAACCTCGACGAAAAACTAAAGGAGCATTCGGCAGAGTGGATTGTAAAGAAGAGCGAGGACTTTTACGTTAGTCTTGGTTTCGAAAATCTTCCGCAAACCTTTTGGGAGCGTTCAAGCTTGTATCCGTTGCCTCCCGATGCAGGTTACAAAAAGAACAACCACGCTTCGGCATGGCATATGGATTTAGACCGCGATGTTCGTTCTTTAATGAGTGTTGAACCGAATACCCGTTGGTGGTCAACATCGCTTCACGAGTTGGGGCACATCTATTATTTTCTCTCTTACTCTAATCCCGAAGTTCCGTACCTTTTAAGAGAAGGTGCAAACAGGGGTTACCACGAAGCACTCGGTAGTTTAATCGGGCTTGCTTCGCTGCAACAACCGTTCTTAGAGCAAATGGAATTAATGCCTGAAGATGTTCAGATAGATAAGATTAAAGTTTTACTTAAAGAAGCTCTTGAGTACATTGTGTTTATTCCCTGGAGTGCCGGAGTGATGACCGAGTTTGAATATGAACTTTACTCTAAAAACTTACCGAAGGATCAGTTCAACTCTAAATGGTGGGAGTTGAAATACAAGTACCAGGGAATAGAACCTCCTTACGACAGAGGCGAGGAGTATTGCGATGCCGCTTCGAAGACACACATAAACAACGACCCCGCACAGTATTACGATTATGCAATTTCGTACGTGCTTCTCTTTCAGTTTCACGATTACATAGCAAAACAAATTCTTCATCAGGATCCTCATGCAACCAATTATTACGGAAGTAAAGAAGTCGGTGATTTTCTGAAAAAGATAATGCAGCCGGGTGCAAGTATTGACTGGAGAGAACTGCTTATGACAAGCATCGGCAGCAATATGAGTGCAAAACCTATGCTCGAGTATTTCTCGCCGCTGATGGATTACCTAAAAAAAGTGAACCGCGACAGGTTTTATACGCTACCGGAAGAGTTCGATTCTTCCGAATAAAACCTTGCATATACTACTTATTGAGCCGGTGTTAAATTCATAAAGTCTTGCACCGGCTTTTCTTTTATCCGCCTGCTATTTGCGTTAATCCTACAATCTCTTTTTCCGGCAAAAAAATATAAATATTTTTTCCGAAGACTGTTTACTTTAACTTGCTTCATTACTTGATTTTACGGAGAATTCTCAAATCAGTCTCATTTTAATACCAGCCCGGAATTTGAAAATATCG
>JAJRSV010000295.1 GCA_024278655.1 Bacteroidota bacterium
GAAAAAGACCGCAAATAAAAACATTCTTTATTTCACTATTATTATTCTTACCGGAATCATAGTCAGGTTTTATTTCCAAATCGGTCACGTTTTCTCCGATGATGCTTACTACTCTTACTTAAGCTATACGTTATACAAAGGAGACTTCGCTAAAGATTATCTCGGCTATCCTGTTTTTTTATTGCGTGTAACGTATCTTTACATCACGGCAATTTCTTTTAAGCTTTTCGGAGCCAATGAATTTGCGACGGTTGTCTTTCCTTTTTTGATTTCAATTGCAAATCTGTTTCTCACTTATAAACTTGCAAAACTTTTTTTGAAAAGCGAAGCAACCGCATTAACCGCTACGCTTCTTATGGCTTTCTTCCCCACCGATGTGGTTTTTGCATCAATCAACTTTGCCGATGCACCTAATATTTTCTTCATCAATCTGGGCATATATTTTCTTTACAAATCTTATTTGAACCAAAAACTTAAATATGCAGTAGCCGGTGGTTTATCGTTAGCGTTTTCGATGCAGATAAAGGAAAACATTTACTACATTTTTATTTTGCTGATAATTCTATTCTTCTATTTATTATTAAAGCAGAAAAGGATTAATTTACAGATAGTAATCGCACTTGCCTTCATCGTATTAAACATTTTCATAGAAGGGATTATTTATCTTTTTCTGCATAACGATTTTCTGTACCGTTTTACAATTCTAAATCTAAATTATCAATACAGCTATTACGACTTCTTCCCTTATACCGCTCAAAAATTAAGCGGCGTAAAAAATTACTGGCGTAATCTGTTCGACCAGATTTTCCTGATAAATTTTCGTTCCGTATTTTTACGGCGGTTTTATCTTTTCCTGCCAATTGTCGCTTCCGTGCAAAGTTATTTCAATTTTAAAAAGAAAAAGAACTTGCTGCTTACATTCTGGTTCGTTGGAACGCTAATGCTAATGCTTTTGTTTACGACTTCGTTTACGGAATACAAACCGCTCGACCTGAAAAGAAGCTGGTACATATTTCCGCTGCTTATGCCGATGATAATTCTTACGTCACAACTGATTAATAGATTCGGTATTAAAATCAAAACACTGCTTTTAATTGTTTACATTGCCGGAAGCTTGATTATGTGCAGGCAGTATGAGATTTATTTTAACAAAGATAATCTCTCCGCACTTAAATCTTTTCTATCGAATCATCAAAACGAAAAAATATTCACCGATCATTTCACAAAGTACAGCGTTGATCTGATAAGAAATTACCCGAACCCGGAAAGCTCCGTAAGAATTTCGGGAAAGGAATTCGATTGGACGAAAGTTAAAAACGGAGACTGGATACTTTATAATCAAAAACATATTGATGAGCTTAAGATGCAGGGCTACAGCTTTCCCGATTTCGATGTACTTAATAATACAAAAGCTTTTCGGTTGGTTAAAAAGTACGGCGACTTTAAAATATTCGAAAAAAGATTCTGAAAATGGTGCTTAAATCTACTTCATTATTTTGTAACTTTGTTGTTCTAATGAAAACGAATTCGGAATAAATGGAAATAATCGAATACACCGAAAAGTGGAAAGATAAATGGGATCAGTTTGTGCTGGAATCGAACAACGGCACAATGTTTCATATGCAGCGCTTCTTCGACTATCATCCCAAAGACAGATTCACATTCAATCACCTGATATTTTTGCACAAAGGAAATATTCAGGCAGTTCTTCCCGGCGCAAGAATCGGCGATTTGTACGAATCGCCCATTGGTGCAAGCTACGGCTCGATAGTTACAAAGGATTTGAAATTCTCGGTTGCAATGGAACTGGTTTCAACCTTACTTGAGTACGGGAAGAAAACAGGAATTAAAGAATTTCTTTTGACATCAGCACCGAGAATTTATGAAAAGTATCAGAATGAAAATTTAGACTTTGCGATGCTCTGGCAGGGCTTCGAGTACGATTTACATTACATCTCAAGCGCAATAAAACTCGATCCGGACAGGGAAATCATTCCACGCTTTCAATCAACGGTTAGACGCAATGTAAGAAAAGCATTGAAGAATCCTGACATAAGAGTAGAACTGAACGAACGCTACGATGAGTTTTACCCGATTCTATTAGAGAACAAGGCACGCCACGGTGTAAAACCGACTCACTCACTGGAAGATTTGCTAAAGCTGAAAGAACTGATGCCCGACCGCTTAAAACTGTTTATGGTTTATTACAAAGATGAACCGATTGCCGGCTCAAACGTTTTTATCTGCAACGACAGAGTTACGCTTTGCTTCTACAACATGCTGCGTTACGAATATGAAAAGCTTAAACCGATTCATCGTGTTATGTACGAGGTTGTTAAATGGTCCACCGAAAACGGATTCCAGTATGTTGATATCGGTGTTTCGCAGGATACGAAAGCCGACAACCCGATGACCCCGAGCATGAGCCTGATTGATTTCAAGGAAAAGTTCGATGCGAAAACGGTGATGAGAAATACATTCAAAATAAATCTTTAATCCCCGACCGATGAGTAAGAAAAAGAAAGTCCTTATAGCATTCCTCGGCAACCTGAATTACGACAGCCGCTGCAAGAATTTATACGATACACTTACTGCAAATAACTACAACGTTGAATTCATCGGCTTCGACTGGCTGACAAAAGATTTTAAAACACAACTCGGTGATGTAACAATACACAAACTTCGGAAGGGGAAATTTTCACTCGGTTATTATATCGCTTTTATTTACCGGTTAAAGATGCACTTGTTAAAGTCGCGTTCCACAATATTTTTTGCCGAAGATATTTACACACTCCCCTTTACCGTCTTTTTCGGTAAACTGAAACGGGCAAGAGTATTTTACGATTCGCGGGAACTGTTCGGGCATCTTGCCGGATTGAGAAAGAAAAAGTTCATTCAAAAAATTTTTCAGCTTACAGAAATATTTTTCATTAAACATGTTGATTACGTAATCGTTACCGGAGAGATGGATGCGGAATTTATCAAAGAGAAATACGGAATATCGAACATCATCGTTTTAAGAAATCTTCCGCGTTACTATAAACCTCAAAGAGTAGTGAATTTAAAGCAGCAATTAAATATAGACAAACCGCAAAAGATACTTTTATACCAGGGAGTAATACTTCACGGGCGTGGATTGACTCCCGCTTTCAAAGCTTTAAAGGAATTAGAAGATTTCTCGCTCGTTATTTTAGGCGGCGGTGAGTTCAGTGAATATTACAAGGGCTTAGCAAAAGATATGGGATTGGGTAACAGGGTGTTCTTTTTAGGTAAGGTCAAGCAGGAAGAAGTTCTCCAATACACTACGGGAGCCGATATCGGTTTGGCATTGATAGAAAATATAAGTTTAAGTTATTACTACGCACTACCCAACAAACTTTTCGAATACATAATGGCTGAAGTGCCGGTTATTGCAAGCAACCTTCCGCAGATGAAAAAGATAGTTGATGAATACCAGGTTGGCTTAACTGTTGATTTGGAAAAACCGGATGAGTTAATCGCTGCAATTAAATCACTATCCGAAAACCCCGGGCAATACAATAAATATAAAGACAACTGCAAAACCGCATCGCTGGAATTAAATTGGGAGACTGAAGCCGGTAAGCTGTTATCGGTTTTATAATCCTTGAATATTCCTTTCAATTACAAGATTACAAAATTACAAGATTGCAAGATTAAAGAAGAGAAACTTCGAAAATCGAAAATCCCTGCCTGCCTTTGGTAGGGTTGATGGGTGTTCGATATTCAAAAAAAGCCAAAGCTGGCTTCCCCGCTTGCACTGTTGCATTATCGTGATGTCAGCTTCTGTCTTCTTACTTCTTACTCCTGAATTCTTACGGCAAAACATTTCACCCCGCTGGGGTTTTTCCTTTTTCTTCTCTTTACTTCTTTCTACCAACATTCCACTCCAACGGAGTTGTTTTTCGATAATAATCGCTTTGTTAATTGTTTGTTGGAATTCGAGATTTATAATAGTCTCGTAGAGACGACCTGTTTGTAACACGGCAGGGAACTGCCGTGACAGAAAGAAAAAAACAGAAAACAAAAGTTCCATAGGAACGGTCTATTGTACAAGATAAAAGATTAACCCGCCTTCACTAAAGTTACGGTGGGCAGGAGTAAAAAGACAAAAGTAAATCAATTGCCAAATCACACAATCACAAAATCAACAGAATGACTGAATGGTTGAATGTATGAATGGTGAATAATTCATTACAAGATTATTATCTATAAACATCGAACGTCGAACATTAAACCACGAACTACGAACCAAGCACCAAGAACAAAAGGGTTATTGCTCGATGACAACTGACTAATGATTGTAACTTTAATTATCGCTGTTACTTTTTATCATAAACACAAATAATATGAACGGGCTTATTATACAGCAGGTTTGCAAACTTATCTTTCAGTTTCCAAAGCCAAAAAGGAAAGAATTGAAGAATAATGTATGTGCGCAGGAAAATTAAAAGTTTGTTTCCGAATGTTTCGTAAGTGAATTTTTCAAGATCATCTCCCTTATACAAATTTTCCAATATCATTTCATCAAAGGAATGTAGGTGTGCATTTGCAGGAGTTTTTTTATTGCAGTGAATACAGAGATGATAAACTATTTTCTCTTTATACGGCGTTGTAATTATCAATCTTCCGCCTTCTTTCACTACTCTGAATAATTCTTTAACGAATGCGGCAGGATTGACAACGTGTTCTATTATTTCGGAAGCAATTACACAATCGAATGAACCGTTTGCAAACGGTAGCTTAAACGAATTTGCTACTATGCCGAAATGATTTTTATTTGGATAAAGCTTAACTGCTTTTGAAGGATTTGTAAAAGATATATCGAGCGAATGAACCCTTACTCCTTTCGGAAGAAAATGCTCTGCAACCCATGCTCTTCCGCAGCCGACATCAAGAACTGATTTTACATCTTTTTGAACCTTCGAAATAACGTATTCCCGAACTCTTCGCTCGTCGTGTGCGGTTGCACCCACTCTTTCTTCAAAGTAATCAAACTCTTCTGCATCTTTTTTATAATGTTCTATATAGTTTAACTCTGTCATCTTAACCCGGTATTAATTCTTACAATGAATAACTATCCAAAGATAAAAATTATGCTTGATATTTAATATTTGCTTGTAATAATATTTCAAAATTATTAATTTTAATCGAACATATGTTTGATTACTATGAAAAATAAAATACTATCAATTATTTTTCTATTCATTTTTACAAGTCAAATATATGCACAGATTGATTTCAAACCTGTAGGAGTTTCTCCACCAGATCTCGATTCCACCTATTCAACATCGCATTTCGAAATAAAATATTCATTAGTAACTGACGATACACTAAACGGCATTCCCGCAACAGACAACAACAACGACGGCGTTCCAGATTTTATTAACTATGTTGCGCAAACCGTTGAAGACGTTTACGAAAAATTTTTCGAAACTGCTTATTATAGACATTACATGAAATTTCATAAGCCGCCGTATCCCTACGGTTACGGCTATAATGTATATATTTTCAACATTGGCATTGATGCAGGACTTACTGCACCCTTTCACTTTGTGGGAGACAATCCGCTCACCGACAGCTTAGTTGAAAAAAATTCTGTTTCATCTCTTTTGTACCTAAATAATAAAATCGATGATGTCATTCAGCAGCAATTTACTCTCGAACAAAAAATAAAAGTAACAATTGTGCATGAATTTTTTCACGTAATTCAATACGGATATGATGGGTATTTATCTCCCTGGCTGATGGAAGCAACAGCAACCTGGGCTGAAACGCATATTTATCCCGATATTAAAATGAACAGAACTTACGTTGCCGATTTTATAAAAAACTGTTCCGTTCCGCTCAATGTAAATGGAAATGACAATTTACCGGTAAATTGTAGGCAACATTGGTACTCCGATTGGATATTTTTTCAATACATGTATGAACATGAGGATAATGATATAATTCGATGGATATTCTACCATACAGTATTGAATCATAATGCCGCATATGATAGTACTGACGTTTCAATAAAATCTATTAACGATGCATTGGATCTCAGCCTGTACAGTAATGATTTCGGTACCGAGTTTCATCAATTTGCGGTAGCTAATTATGTTAAAAATGTTTATCCATATGATTATGGCGATACAACGCTTATTCCCGATTTTCAATCATCGTGGTACACTAATATTTTTTCAGATTCATACTCGCAAACTTTTGATATTCAGAGATTAGGCATTAATTATCATAAAGTTGCTGTTTCTCATCTTAGTAACAATCCCATAAAAATAATATTTTCCGAACCATCCGACGACAGTATTAAAGCAAATGTAGTAAGCATAAGCAACAATCAGAAGCATATTCACAGATTAGATAAATATAATTCTGTTACATTAAATAATCCTTCATCTATAGATGAACTGGTATTTATTGTTACCAATTCTTCACAATACAATAGGCAGTCGCCGCTTGGCGGAACCGAACCAAAATCTTACGATTTAAATATTGAAATGGATGCTTCTCTGACGAAGATTAGAGATTTTAAAAATACCAACGTGTCGAACATATATAATTTCGCCTGCAACGAAGAGGCGTTATTGTGGATTGAAGAAGACGGGTATTATGGTGACTTGACACCGGTATACTTTACAGGCAAATTCCATTCTTACGGACTAAAGGAACGAGATGTGTTTTGGCAGAATCCTGAAGCAATGCTTTCGAACTTAAGCATTAATGATGACGAATTTGTTTATGCTTATCATAAATATGCAAATTTCTACGCAGACGATTCTTTAATTGTTTGGGCAGTTAGTGATAAATTTGATTATTCAGTACCTGTATTAAAGCAGCGAATCTCGTATCCTGCCGACCCGGGAATTATTTTATGGCTCGGAATAGATAATAAAAAAGTTTATTACGATGTTGCTTTAAGTAATTTCCAGAAGGATAACTATGATATTTGGAAATACGATTTGATAACAAAACAGAAGGTCAAAATCACCGATAATGGACAAGGTCCTTCAAGCGGATTGGGTAGCGGACCAAACGAATCGTTTATCGTAAATAAGAACTATTGTGTCTGGAGCAGATATAACCAGCTAAATGATAACAAAGAAAGCATGGATATATGGCTTTATGATGATGATACCGGTTCGTTGAAGAATATATTCAACAGTATGGGTCTTCAGGTAGATATCTACTCGTTAGACGTTGCAGATGATTATGTGGTTTGGACTTATCGCACAATACCCGATTCCATTCAATACAATGCACTTATGATTTATAATCTTGAAACCAATACACTGGAAGATTCTATTGTAAACAATTACAACTGGCAGGTGAAAACAAAAAACGGATACGTTGTATATAAGGATGCATCGGAAAAGAATTTTATTATCTGGAATAAAGGAAATATAAAATCAATACAAAGCAGCGCCCCAATTAACGGTGATTTTTTTGTAGGAAATAATTCTATAGGTTGGTATGAGGTGATAAACGACGGAAGTGGTGTTAAATTATCTTTCTATTCAGCAGATATAACAAGCGGTAAAATTAAAAGCTACACTACCGAAACTTACCCAACGCCTCAGATTATAGTGTTGGGGTACAACAACGGAATATTCTATTATGAAAAAACCGACGGCGTTTTTCCCGAAGGCATCTATAAACTTAATTTCAATTCTGAATATTTCAGCAGAGGTGGAGGCAGTCAATCCAATCCAACTAATTTCAAATTGTACAATAACTACCCCAATCCGTTTAATCCATCTACTAATATTAAGTTTTATATACCACAGGATGATAAAGTTGTTATAAAAATTTACGATATACTCGGTCGGGAAATTCAAACACTGGTAAACAGTGAGTTTACGGCTGGAGACCATGTTGTGGTATTTACAACAAACTCCCTGGCAAGCGGTGTATATTTCTACCAAATGAAAGCAGGAAACTTTGTCGAAGCAAAAAAGATGATTCTATTAAAATAAAATTTGTAAAGCGCTGTTATTATACCTGCTTAACTACTCTATTTAAAACCTGAACTGCAGAGAGAAAAGATTTGCGTTGCCTAACCCAAGCGAAAAAGGCATATAAGCATAATCGAACCGTAGCGAACCCCACATCAAACCGATACCTGCTGTAATGCCTTTAGTTTCGTAACCTGTTTGATAACCGGCACGAACCGCGAATGTTTCGTTGTAAACAACATCGCCGCCGAAGTTAAAATGAGTATTATCAGTATCGAGATATTTCTGGAATTCTGCGGCAACGATAAAATCGAGCTTGGCTGATTCGAGTTTAAAATTGTAGGCAGAGCCGAGTCTGAAATCGGTGGGAAGAACAGTTTCATTTTTACGCAAAGCATTCATCGAACCGATGTTTTTAATTACGGTAGATACGGTTAAACCTTTTATCGATGTAGCGTAGTCGAGACCGAAATCAAATCCCCATCCGTTTGCTTCATCACTTAACAAACCTTCGTATAAATATTTTATTGTAGCACCAAACGACAAACGGTCGATTATATGAAATCCGGTTGAAAGACTCCCGAAAAAGTAATTTGCATTAAACGTGGCATCCGGCTCGCCGGGGCGCGTTCTTATTTCAATATCGTTGATGCTTGTGTAGTTAAAACCAACTCCCCACGGTAATCCGAACATATTCCACTTCAACCCGAATACTTCGCTGTTAACATCCTGAATCCACTCGCTGTGCATAAAGAGCGCTTCGTTTGTTTCCACGGATGTTAATCGTGCAGGATTGTAATAAAGTGCAGATAAATCATTCGATGCGGAAGCACCGGCATCGCCCATTGCAATATTGCGCGCACCGAACCCGAACTTGAGAAACGATAGTCCGGTATTTCCTGCAGACTGTGCAAGAAGTAATGGGGACGAAATTAATATTAAAACTAAAATCTTTTTCATACTTAAAAGTTAAATGTTAAACCTATAATGTGTCTGTCAGCGCTTGAGTACTGCTCAATCATAAAAGCGTAATCAACACCGAGGACAAAGTTACCAAACGATTTATAAAATGAGAAACCGAGCGAAGGTTTAACAAGCCAGTCGGTATTATCCAGATTAAACTGATCGATACCGCCTCTTAAATAAAGCCCTTCGAAAATATTATACTCAACACCAGCACGAAGAATGTTTGTTTCGGCGCTGCTGTTTTCAAAATCGATAGCGGCAAGCAACCCGATTTCTTTATTATTATAGCTTACACCTATTTTGCGCAGGTTCGGGAATTTATCTTCCGTTATCACTCCGTCACGGTCGTAAACCGGCGAGGTATCCCATTTGTATTTACTGTTGATATCGACAACGGCAACGGCAACGGTAAACTGCTCGTTAACTTTGTAGATTGCGCCTATATCAAAACCCAGACTGCTGGCATTAATTTCTTCGTAAAGTTTATAGTAATAGAATTTTGCCGTTATGCCGATTGATAATTTTTCCGAAAATCGGTTGGCAAGTGCAATGAAAAATTGATTCTCCGATGTTGAAAGTTCACCGGTCGGTAATCCGTTGTTATCGCGTCCGTCTATGTTCCTGACGCCCGCATTTATAACGCCTATACTTAACCCTGCGCTGGTACGCGGTTTTCTATTCTCTTTCAGAGTGTCTTTCTTCGAATAAAAATCGAAACGTCTTGTAAAGCTTAAAAAATTAAGGTTCCGGTCGAGCGATAAAAATGTATACCCCGCCTGTGCTGAATTTCCTTCCTGGAAAACAGTAACTGCAGGATTGTAATACGATACAAGCTGACCGGTTGTAACGGCGGTCATTGCATTGCCCATTCCAATACCGCGTGCACCGAAACCGATTCTGCTGAATGCACCGACCCGTACACCCAACTCGGTAAACTGCGGCTGAGCGAATACAACCGTGGAAACAAATAACAGAGCTATGTATAAAACTTTTTTCAATCTCACCTCTATTGCAACACGATAATTTTTCCAAATAACGGTTGGTTCGAATCAATCTCGATACGGTAAATATAAACACCGTTCGGAACAAGATTGCCGGCATCATCCCTGCCGTCCCAAAAATCTGGTGCGCCTTCAATGGTTTTATTGCGCGGCGCATTTTGAATTACGGTTCGAACATAGTTCATTCCAAAATCATAAATACGAATTGTAACGGAAGCATCTTTACCGCCGGTACTGTATTTAATTTTTAGCTGCTCCTGCCTCGGCGAAAACGGATTCGGGTAGGCGTAAGTTTCGTTATCCGCCTTAAGCGGCTGGGAGGCAAAATATACTTTCCATTCACCCTGCCAGATACTGCCGAAATCCTCAATCAATCTAGCAAGTCCGTCATCCGAACCGAGCCAGATGGTACTACCCTCGGCATTAGCGCTGTAAAAAACAGTTGTCCTTAAGGCAACTCCCGATTTTTCATCGATAATAGAATTGGGAAGAATCCAGCTTCGTCCGTCATTATTTGAGCGGAAAGCACCGTTATCGGTTGCGGCTATAACACCGAATCCCTTAAAACCAAAATTATGAGTACGTTCGCCGGTTAAAAATGTACTCCAGCTTTCACCGCCGTTAGATGAAGAACTCACTCCGTAAAACTCGCTTGCATCTTCCGCTTTCCATGTGGCTGCCCAAATTGTGTTGGTAGTAAAATTATATCCGAGGGCTGTAATAAAGTTACCGCTAATCGGTTCATCCTGGTTCTGATGATTAAACTTAACCCAGCTTATTCCGTTATCGGTCGATTTGTTAATTCCGTTTGCCGTTCCTACAAATAAAGTTGTGTCATCAATCGCAATAACTGCAAACGCCCTGTGGTTAAGATTACCCTCGGCGCAAAAGCTTCCGGAAACCGGTGACAAACAAAAATCGAGTGTGTCTTCGGGTGTAATTGAATCGAGATAATCGGGAGGCAGTACAACCCGCTGCCAGGTTTGTCCCATATCGGTGCTCTTTCGTAAACCGCTTGCAAACGATGTAATCCAAACTGTGCCCGGAGTAAAAGCTATATCGAAAGTAACATTTTGCTCGGGAACCGTAACCGGAAGAGCTGATAGTATGTTGTTGCCGTAAACCTCAACTGTGTCGTCCTGTGCATCAAGCGGCTGCGGAACCGACGTCCAGGTTGCGCCATTATCAGTTGTAAATTTCAAACCCGTACCGGCTGGCACTTCGTTACCGCCTGTTGCTTCAACCGATTTGGCGGTAGCTGCCCAAAACACCCCGTTATAATAGCCGATGGTTGAAATGTTATCTGTTCCGAAAGGCGAAGTGTTATAAAAGTTTGTCCATGTTTCTCCCCTGTCGAACGAAACACTAACTCCCCTGCTCGTACCTAACCAAACAGTATCGCCTATTGTAATGATATCGAAAATGCTGTTGCTTAAAGGATTGCTGGTGTTACTTTTCGTAAGGAGTTTGTCCTCACCCGACAAATAAAAATTATCAGGCGCAAGCTGTCCGAACACATTTATGCTCAAAGTAAAAGTTATAAATAGATATAAAATTAATTTCATCATTGAATTAGTACAAAGTGATCGATTGTGTTACTGAGTTTACCGCCGCGGTCTTTAGCCTGGAATTCGAACGTGTAAAGTCCTTTATCGTTTGTTTCATCCACCTGGATTAATCTTGAATAAGTTCCGTCGCCCGCAACTAAGTCGCCGCTGTTCTCTGTATCGCCGTCATCGAATAGCTCAACCTTTGCACCGTTCGTTGTTCCGTCCGGTTTGTAAACAATAAAGTAAACCATTTCAATATCATTCTGCCCGTTCGGGTCGCTTGCATCAAGCGAAGTGAAAATAACAGTTGCAGCGGTTACAACTAATGTATCGGGGTCTACGACATCATTCTGAATGACAGGCGGAAGATTATCCTGCCCGTTGTTATACTTAAAATTTCCAATGGCAACCTGCTGCATCGTTTCATCGTTTATTTTAACAAAATACCTTATGCTGTAAACACCGTTCAGAAAAGACTGGCTGAAAGGATATTTGTTGGCAAACTTATTATCACCGGCAACACCATCACCAACGGAAACATCGCCGTTATCAAACAATCTTAAAGGTGTTGAATTTACAGTGCTTTCATCGGGAGCAATAATATCGCAAAAAACATCTTTTACATCGCTCCCGGGGCTGAAGTTTATTCTTATTGTTACCAATGAATCATCCGGTCGGTAAGCAACACTATCAACAGGACGCACAGACTCAACCTGAAAGTTTGTCTGAACTGTATCAATTATATTATCGAACGTTTGTTCGCAGCCGAAAATGATTAGCGGCAGAAGTAGTATTCCGATTTTTCGCATAAACAAATATTTATTTTATCCAAGCTTCTTAAAAGGTAAAAAGTAATCAATTGAAAAATAAGAAATCAAATTAAAAATATAATGAACCGCCTTAAAGAAATACTGCTCAGGAAATACAAATTCCAATATTAAAGAAAAAGTAAAAACATCGTACATCATACCGGGAATTATTTTTATATCTACCGGCTGTTAACGACTGTATCAATATCCTTCATCTTCTTCGGAAACTATAACTTTTCCTTTAAATGAGCGATACATAAAAACCGTATAAGAAACAGCTAAGGTAATACCTATTGTAAACCATATCAAACCAACACTTAATCCGTACGAAGAAGCCGCCGAATTAAATACGGTTAAACTAAATGAAGAATCGGTTGTTGAGATTAATAAATTCGGGTATATAGTAAAAACTGCTGTTAAAAGTGACGCCGTTATAAAAAGTGATGACGAAATAAATGCATAAGTATCCGAATTACGGTACCGGAAATAAACCATGGCAATTAATGCAGATAATGAAACTACCGGAATTAAATATCCCGCCGGATTAGCATTAAAATTTCTGAACATATCGTGACGGACAGAATAAGTTAAAAAAGGAACAACGACTGACAATGTCACAACAATCCAAACAAGTTTTTTTGAGATATTACGTGCCCGTAACTGTAATTCACCCCCGGTTTTAACCGCAATATAATTTGCACCGTGAACAGCAAGGAGAGCAAAAGCAAACAATCCAACCGTTATAGTGTACCAATCCAAAATTCCGGGGTTCGAACCGATTTTAAAGTCAGTCCAGAACGGAACGAAAAAACAACCTTCTGCATTTAACGGAACGCCTCTGATGAGATTACCGAGTGCAGCCCCAAGAACCAATGCCATCACCGAACTCGAAAAAGCAAGACCTGCATCCCAGAACGAACGCCATAAAGAATTTTTAATATGAGAGCGTAGTTCCATTGCCAATCCCCGTATCATCAGCAGCCATAACATCATAATTAACGCAAGATAAAATCCGCTGAACCCCGAAGAAAATACAACCGGGAATGCGAAAAAAAGTGTACCGCCGGCGGCAATAAGCCAAACTTCGTTACCGTCCCAAACCGGACCGATAGCATTCAAGACCGTTCTGCGTTCGATATCGTTTTTAGCGATAAATAAATAGATGATACCTGCACCAAAATCAAAACCGTCTAACACAACATATACTGTTAACAGTACCGAAATAATAATAAACCATAATGTTTCCATTTACTTATCTCCTTCATTAAAATTCTTTTCTTCGTTAACAGGTCCTTTGCTTATTGTATGAAGAATAAGAATAATGAATAATACTCCGATAAGGAAATACATTCCGGCAAAACCGATAAGAGTAAATAACGTATTACCCGAGCTTACCTGCGGCGATATACCATCGGCAGTTCTTAACAAACCGTAAACCAGCCATGGCTGACGACCGATTTCGGTAGTCATCCATCCGGCAGTAGTTGCAATATACGGAAACGGAAAAGCGAGCATTAAAATCCAAAGCATCCAGCGGGCACCATACAGTTTCTTTTTCCATAAAAGAAAAACTGCCATTAGGAGTATGGCAGCGAAAATTGTTCCCAACCCAACCATTATATGATATGCATAATAAAGAAGCGGAATTAAATCCGGCAGGTCTTCATCCGCAAAAGCATCCATACCTACTACTTCGGCTTCAAAATGATGATATGTAAGGAAGCTTAAGAATTTCGGAAGCTCAATCGAATTATCGAGAGTTTTATTTTTCATATCCGGCTGCCCAATAATTACAAGAGGCGCACCTTTTTGAGTTTTGAATATTCCCTCCATTGCAGCAGCTTTTGCAGGTTGATGCTCGAATACCTGCTGACTTTCACCATCGCCGGTTGGAAACATTACCAGCATACTTGCTATTGCGGCTGTTATAACACCGACTCTTACAAATAATTTCCCTTGTTCAAAGTGCTTTTTTGAAAGCAGATAATATGCACCAACCGAGCTTATAACAATCGAAGCGGTAACAACCGATGCGGTCATGTTATGCAGGTATTGCCAGAAGATCCATGGGTTTAAAAGCAATCCCCAAAAGCTTTTCAGTTGAATGGTGCCGTCTGAAGCAACAGAGTAAGCTACAGGATGCTGCATCCATGCATTAGTTGCAATAATAAAATACGCCGAAATCCATGAACCGGCAAGTAGCATAAGCGCAGAGAGCCAGTGCATTTTAGGAGTTAAATGCTTTTCCCTGAAAAGAAATAATCCTAAAAACGATGACTCTAAAAAGAAAGCAAAGACCCCTTCCAACGCCAGCGTTTGCCCGATTACACCACCGGTAGCTCTTGAAAACGCCGCCCAGTTGGTTCCGAACTGAAACTCCATCGGAATACCGGTAACGACCCCGACGGTAAAATTAATTGCGAAAATTTTAGCCCAAAATCTCGCCGCATTATTATACTCTTCTTTCCCTTTCCAAAGCGCCATACTTTTGAAATAAAAAATCAATAATGCAAGCCCCATTGTAAGTTGGGGAAACAGGTAATGAAATATAATAGTAAATGCGAATTGAAGACGATCTAAAATAATCATACTTTCCATAATCAATTCCTTTAATTACTATCACGGCATAGTTAAAATTATTGGTGTCGGTATAAACGAAATAACAAAAATAAACAACGCTGTGTAACCGACTATCATCCTACCCCTTCCCAACGGAACCGGATCGGGTACCGGAGGATGTTTAAGTTTTATAACAAAGTATAATATCAATGACCAAAAAAGCCAACCCGACCAGCCGATGTTCATTCCCAACTCTAAAAATGAATCCACAAATCCGAATACTCCGGAAATGAACAGAATCAAAAACGAAATAACGGCAACTTTATAAGATTTTTCAGCGCCGAACATTGTGTAAGCAACGTGCCCGCCGTCAAGCTGCCCAACCGGAATCATATTCATCGAAGTGATTAACAACCCGAACCAACCTGCACACAAATACGGGAAATGATAAATTTCGGACATAGGCGGGAAGAATGTGTTTGCATCGACAAAGATTGATTTTAATACTGCGAATAAAATAGAATTTCCGAAAATAAGATTTATTGTGTTTTGTCCGTACTCCGGCTTAAAATAATCGGGATGGATTGAAAGCATATATTCAACTCCGGGAACATGAGTGAAGCCGTAAATTAAAATAGCAAGGCACACGATAAAACCGGAGATGGGTCCCGCCACACCGATATCGAACATAGCTTTGCGTGAATAAATTCTCTCACGTGTTTTTATTACAGCACCCATCGTTCCGAAATTTATAAGATA
>JAJRSV010000296.1 GCA_024278655.1 Bacteroidota bacterium
AAACATAAACTTAAAATATGCACCGTTACTTCCGCCAATGCTTTTGTCTATTCGAACACAAAGAAAAGCTTTAAAGAATATTTTAATCAGAGGGCAAGACATACGCAAACGTCTTTTCATTATCCGCTTAAACAAAAATCGTTTCTTGTCCTCTGGCACTTTTTGAACATTACATTTTTACTTTCAATCTTTTTGACGCCGGTGAACATTTTATTCATACTTCCCTTTTCGGTGAAAATTATTTTTGATGTTACTTCATCCTTTATCTATCAAAAAAAGTTCGGATATAAATTCAATCTTTTTGAAATTATTTATCTTCAAATTCTTTACGAGATATTTCTTATTGTTCACATACTGAATGCTAAATTCGGAAAAGTTAAATGGAAGTAACAAAGCAGGATATACATTGGCTCGATGAATCGCATCCTAATTATGAACGATGGAAGCGCGCAAGAGAGATTGCCGTTCAAAGAGGTGAGTTTGTTAAGTCGGTTATCCGTAAGGTTATAACTCCGGAAGGATTAAACATACTCGATCTCGGTTCGGGTGAGGGCGGAACCTCGATAGCATTTGCAGAGGATAATTCGGTTGTGAGTTTCGACTTGAGTAAAGTACGTTTATTACGCCAGCAAAACGGTACTGGTAATTTTAATAAAGTATTTGGCAACGCAAAGCTTCTGCCTTTCAAAAATAATACATTCGATTTGATAATTTTACAGGATGTTATTGAACACATTGATAAAAGAGAAGAAATTGTAATTGAGTTAAACAGAATATTGAAAAACAGCGGTGTGATTTATTTAAGCACACCGAATAAACTTTCTTTAATAAACATCATTTCGGATCCACACTGGGGATTGCCGATTGTATCTTTGTTGAAACGTGAATCAATAAAAAAATATTATTTAAAGAAATTCAGACCGCAGGATTATGACAGAAGCGATATTGCGGTGCTGTTATCATTCAACCAAATCAAAAAAATGTTTGAAGATAAATTTGAGTTGAGACTATTTACAAAACATTCGGTAACAGAATTATTCAACGGAAACAAAGGAATTGTGTGGAGTGATTTTCACCTGAGATTAATTAGCTTCGTAAGAAAAATTAAGCTGCACAAACTTATACTTGCAATTGCAAACGATAAACAAGGGTTTATTAATAAATTTTTAACACCGACTTATTATTTCATACTTATAAAAAAATCAGAAGGTGATATCTAATACAAGTATCCATCACATTCTGATTTTCTTTCCAACCGCTAATCTGCCTTTCGGCAGTCAGGTTACAGGAATTGATACTAATTATCTTATTCGCACATTAGCGGCAAATTATTTTTTGTTATGTCTCTCCTCAAACGAATCCGTCAATATTCTATTCAATTTCCAAAATCAAACCGAAATGATTATTTTTCACTTCCATAAAATTTAAAGAAGCTAATGAACTACGACGAACTTGTAAAAAAAGCAGTTGAAGCAAAACAGAAAGCACACGCCCCTTACTCCAACTTTCATGTTGGTGCGGCATTATTAACCGAAGACGATAAAATTTACAGCGGCTGTAATATTGAAACTGCCTCATACAGTTTGACGATATGCGCAGAACGCACTGCGATATTCAAAGCTGTTTCCGAGGGCGAAAGAAAATTCAAAGCGATTGCTGTTGCGGGTGATACGGACGACTTCATCTCGCCGTGCGGTGCCTGCAGGCAGGTAATAAGCGACCTTTGCGGCAACGTTGATGTGATTTTGATTAACGGGAAAAACGAACACAAAATAATAAAAGCATCGGAGCTGCTGCCTTTTGCATTCAGTGATAAAGATTTGAGATGATAAAACTCTTTATTCATAACCACAAACTTCGAACCTTGAACTTTGAACATCGAACAAAAAAATTATGATTGACTCATCACCTCACTTAATGCCCAAAGATACCGGCTGGATTGAAGTAATAACCGGTTGTATGTTCAGCGGAAAGACCGAAGAGCTTATCCGCCGTTTACGCAGGGCACAAATCGCAAAGCAGAAAGTAAAAATTTTTAAGCCGCTCATCGACACACGATATGCAAACGATTCAATCGTATCGCACAGCGAACAATCGCTTCCTTCAATTCAGATAAAAGATATAAATGAAGTAAGAGAACTTGTGGGTGACGCTCAGGTAATCGGCATAGACGAAGCACAATTTTTTTCGTACGATATTATTGCAGTATGTAACGAACTTGCCAACCAGGGTAAGCGTGTAATTGTTGCAGGATTGGATCAGGATTACAAAGGCGTACCGTTCGAACCGATACCGCAGTTGCTTGCGGTTGCTGAGTATATCACCAAGTCGCTGGCTATTTGTGTTGAGTGCGGAAATCCTGCCGACAGAACACAGCGTAAAACTCATTCAAAGGAAAGAGTAATTGTAGGTGCGGCAGATATCTACGAAGCAAGATGCAGAAAATGCCATTACATTCCTGAAGAAACATAAAGGTGCTCAATGGAATTTTTTGATATTATAAGAGGATTTTTAGGAATACTTTTTCTCGTCGGAATTTCTTATTTGCTTTCAACAAATAAAAAAAAGATTGACTGGAAATTAGTTGTTGTTGGATTAGGACTACAATTTGTTTTTGCCGTTTTCATTTTACGCGGAGAAGAACTTCGCAGCTTCTTTGCTCCTTTGGGCTGGCCCAAAGATTTTTTCAGTTGGATAAGCGGTTTCTTTGTTTTGATACTCGGCTTTACTATGCAGGGAGCCGAATTTGTTTTCGGCGACCTTGCAAAAGTTCCGGGCACGGAAGGAAGCATGGGTTCGTTCTTCGCGTTCCAGGTTTTACCTACTATTATCTTCTTCGCAAGCTTTATGGGAATACTTTATTACCTCGGCTTTATGCAAAAGGTAGTTAAAGCAATGGCATGGATTATGGCAAAATTTATGGGAACCAGCGGCGCCGAGTCGCTCTCCTGCTCTGCAAATATTTTCGTGGGACAAACCGAAGCACCATTAATGATAAAGCCGTACCTAAAGGAAATGACCCGCAGCGAGATTCTGACAATTATGGTTGGCGGAATGGCAACCATAGCCGGCGGAGTAATGGCAGCGTACATTCAAATACTTGGCAGCGCTTACGCTCAAACGCATGGCATTCCCCTTTTCGAAGCACAGCAGTTATTTGCAACCCAGCTTTTGGGTGCGAGTGTAATGGCAGCACCGGCGGCAATTGTTATTTCTAAAATTCTTGTCCCTGAAACAGGTGACCCGGTAACCAAAGGAACCGTAAAAATAGAAGTGGAAAAAGGTGCAGCCAATGTTATTGAAGCTGCGGCTAACGGTGCGGGCGAAGGATTGAAGTTAGCGTTAAACGTTGGTGCAATGCTGCTTGCATTCATTGCACTAATTGCTTTAATAAATTACGGTTTGAACCAGTTGGGCGAACTGCTTAATCTTAATGCATCACTGCAGGAATCTTACGGACAGCCGTTGAGCTTTCAATTAATTCTCGGATGGATGTTCCAGGTGGTTGCGTTCGGTATCGGTGTTCCGTGGCAGGATGCACTTAACTTCGGC
Source organism: Bacteroidota bacterium (assembly GCA_024278655.1). Taxonomy (GTDB): domain Bacteria; phylum Bacteroidota; class Ignavibacteria; order Ignavibacteriales; family Ignavibacteriaceae; genus BMS3ABIN03. The sequence continues at coordinate 3,553 of JAJRSV010000296.1, forward strand.
AGTCTCTTCGGAACAAAAATAGTAGTCAACGAATTTGTTGCTTACACCGACCTGGGAATTCTTATTGAAACAGGAAAAATAGTTAACGAAAAAACTATTTTGATGGCAACTTACGCTTTGTGCGGTTTTGCTAACTTCAGTTCCATTGCAATACAGATTGGCGGATTGGGACCGCTTGCACCGAACAAGAAATCAACAATTGCATCTCTCGGCATAAGAGCTGTAATTGGCGGTGCATTGGCTACTTTAATGACTGCTACTCTTGCAGGGCTTTTATACTATGCCGGCTGAAAATTTATTATATAATTCATTTTATTACTTTATATGAAAATAGATTTTTCCTACAAATACAAAGATTTAATCGAACAATTGAAAGACGAAGCTCCTTTCGAACCGGATGTTACAATTGTTTTAGGCAGCGGGCTCGGTGATTTTGCGTCTTCAGTAAAAATCATAAAATCAATCCCGACTTCAGAACTACCGGGCTATCCTCTTTCAACTGTGGAAGGACATTCCGGGGAAATTATCTTTGCGGAAGACCGGGGAAAGAAACTTTTGCTCTTTAAGGGAAGAATACATTTTTACGAAGGTTATAAAATTTATGAATGTGTGCTCCCTGTGTTTATCAGTAATAAACTGAAATGCAATAAGATTTTAATTACAAACGCAGCCGGCGGAATAAACAGAACATTCGAACCCGGCGATTTAATGCTCGCAGAGTCGTTTAACGGAATTAGTATTAAAAAAGAATTAACCGATTTAATCGGACTCGCATCGACGGATCAAAAAAACTCTTTTCTTCACTTCCCTTCCCCTTCGATGAACAACTCGATAAGAGAAGCTGCAATGTTTGAAAAAATATCTTTAAAAGAAGGCACTTACTGGTTTTCGAAAGGACCGAGTTACGAAACAAAAGCAGAAATAAATATGATGTATAAATTCGGAGGCGATGCGGTAGGAATGTCAACAGTGCACGAAGCGGTTTTTGCATCAACCTTGGGAATGGAAGTTGCTTCAATCTCCTGCATCACAAATTTTGCTGCAGGCATATCATTCTCAAAACTTTCGCACAGCGAAGTAACCGAAACAGCGGACAGGGTTAAAGGTAAATTCCGGCGATTGGTAAAACGCGCCGTTTCACTCTTTTAATTTAAGAACAGAACCGCATCATTTATTCAAAATATACCTAAAACAGGTTAAGAATTATTAAATTGATGTAATAATTCGGCGAAACAAACAAAAACTAATAATAAAGCTCCGTTGAAAACATCAAATTTAATTGACTTTCTGAACCTGTAGCCGTAATTTTGGCAGTTAATTAATTTTAAACCTCACACAGTAATTAAAATAAAGTATATGAAAGAATTCAGATTCCGTATTATTCTTGTATTTGCTATAATTTTTTTAGCGGTATACATGCTGTATCCCACATACGTCGATTACCAGAACTCGAAGAAAATTGAGAAAGTACTTGAGCAGAGAAAACAGGAAATTTTAAAAAGCAATCCTAACATTACCAAGAGCCAGTTAGACAATCTTCTTAAAGTTGTAGAAGACAGCCTGCTTAGTGCAAACCCGGATTTTCAGAAAAACCGTGAGAAAAGAATAAAGTTAGGTCTCGATTTGCAGGGTGGAATGAGAGTTGTTCTGGAAGTAAACACCGCGCAACTACTTGCCAAGCTTGCTAAAAATCCCGACAGTGCATTTAAAGATGCATTAAAATCAGCCGAGCAGGAAGCAACATTATCGGATGAGTCGGTGGTTGATATTCTCGGCAGAAAGCTGAAAGAAAAAGGAATAAGATTAAGCAGGTATTTCGGTTCTATCAGGCAGGAAGATGATGAAATTATTTCGGACCTGAAAGAAGACGTTGAAGATGCAGTTACCCGTGCACTGGAAATTATACGAAACAGAATTGACCAGTACGGTGTTTCGGAACCGACTATTCAGAGGCAGGGCAGCCGCAGAATAATCGTCGAGCTTCCGGGCATTGCAAGAGAAGAAGAGGCAAAACAATTGCTGCAAGGTACAGCGCTGCTTGAGTTCAGACTTGTTAAAGAACCCGATTTTGCTTTTGATGTTATGAGAAAGATTGACGAAGCGCTGGCAAAATCATTATCTAAAATAAGTACAGACACAAGCACGGCAAGCGATACATTAAGCGCCGTATCCGATACAACTGCGGTAAGCGATACACTTGCACCCGAACAACTGACCGAAGAAGAATTTGCCAAACAGCATCCTTTCTTTACGGTTGCACGCATAAGCGAACAGCAGCGTACAGCCGATGCTTACGTTAGAGAAGACGATATAAACAAGATTCAGATGTATTTAAACAGACCCGAAGTTCAGAAAGTTATTCCGAACAACGTTGAGTTTGTATTTTCGGCTAAACCCGTAGGACAGGATGCCGACGGGAAAAACGTTTATTTAATGTATCTGGTTAATAAAGAACCGGAACTTACCGGCGGCGTTATAACCGATGCACAAGCTAACATCGATCCGAATACTTCATCACCAATTGTAAATATGACGATGAACACCGAAGGCGCTACAGACTGGGCGCGTATAACAGGTGCCAATATCGGTAAACGCATTGCTATTATGTTAGACGGAAGAGTTTTTTCGGCTCCGGTTGTTCAAACGAAAATTACCGGCGGCAGATCGCAGATTTCGGGCATGGCTAATCTTGATGAAGCAAAACTTTTAGAGATTGTACTTAAGGCGGGTGCTTTACCGGCACCGGTAGATATAATCGAAGAACGAAGCGTCGGTCCCTCACTCGGTGAAGACTCGGTTAACAGCGGATTTCAATCGGTACTTATCGGTTATTTCCTTGTTGGATTTTTTATGATTATTTACTACCAGCGGGCAGGTACAATTTCGTCGTTTACACTTATTATAACCATTTTATTTATACTGGGAGTGCTTGCCGGTTTTAAAGCAACACTTACGCTGCCCGGTATTGCGGGTATAATTTTAACGATAGGTATGGCGGTGGATGCCAATGTGCTTATCTTCGAACGAATAAGAGAAGAACTTGCAACCGGAAAAACGGTTAAAGCATCTATCGACAGCGGTTTTGCAAAAGCATATTCGGCTATTATCGATTCGAACATTACTACATTCTTTACCGGTATTATTCTTTACCAGTTCGGAACCGGTCCTATTCAGGGTTTTGCTTTAACGCTGATGATAGGTATTGCAGCGAGTTTATTCAGTGCATTAGTAATTACAAGATTAATAATGGACGTTATGGTAGCCCGCGGGGTTAAAGTAACTATTGGTTAATTTATTCAAGCTTTAAGGAGCAGAATTCAAATATGCGAATATTCAAAGATTTTCATTATAACTTTTTAGATAAAAGAAAAATTGCCTACGTTCTTTCGGCAACATTATTCGTGGTAGGCATTGTAAGCGCTTTGGTAAGAGGTTTTGAATTCGGTATCGACTTTAAAGGCGGAACCGAAATCGTTCTTCAGTTCGAAAAACCTGTTGATATTTCCGTCGTGAGAGCGGATGTTGAAAACATAGGTTTGGGTAATGTTGAAGTTAAAACCTTCGGCGGCGAATCGGGCGTTATGATAAGAACCGAACAGCAGATTATTCCGCCCGACATCTTTCCGAAAGTTGTTGAAAGCATTGAGAAGGAAATTGATAAGAAATTTCCGGGTGTGCCAAGAAAGATAGTCGACTCAACGGCAAATTCAATTACTTATGAATTCCCAAGCCACGATACCACAGATGCTATAATCGATGCACTGTTCGAAGCCGGATTTCAATCGGGAAGAGTTTCCGAAGAGCAGGATAACCGCCAGATGATTGTGCGTGTTGGTATTGCCGACTGGATTAAGATTAATTTAAGCAATAAGATTGCCGACAACCACTTTACGGTTCTTAAAGAAGACAGGGTTGGACCTAAGATCGGTAAAGAACTAAAACAGGATGCCGTCCTCGCAATCTTTTTTGCGCTTGTGGTAATTCTTATTTATCTCGGTTTCCGTTTCAAATTCATCTTTGCGGTTGGTGCGGTTTCGGCGCTGTTCCATGATGTGCTTATCACACTGGGTTTATTCTCACTGCTTTACGGAGTTATACCCGGCTTGAATCTTGAAATAGACCTGACGGTTGTTGCGGCTTTCTTAACACTTGTCGGTTACTCGATTAACGATACCGTTATTGTGTTCGACAGAATAAGAGAAAATATGAAGATACACAAAACCAGACCGATTAGGGAAGTGATCGATACAAGTATAAGTCAGACGATGAGCCGTACGGTACTTACCGGAGGCACAACATTGCTAACCGTACTTGCACTGTTAATTTTCGGCGGCGAGGTTTTAAGAGCATTTGCTTTTACTTTATTCTTCGGTATCATCATCGGTACTTACTCTTCAATTTTCGTAGCAAGTGCATTGGTTTATGAGTACTCGCAGAAAGCCGGTAAGAAGTTAGAGTTTTAATTTGTATGAATTTATTTAAATGAACAATTACTGAAAAAGGCGGTCGCTTACAGACCGCCTTTTTTGTAGTTAGCATTAAATACTATAAAATTGTGGGAGTTTAATTAACCAACAACCACGACAAAGTCGGAATTACTTGTTAAGTTCCTGAAAAGTCACTTTAGCAGTAACATCTTCCTCGTTTGTATAAACTTGCCTGCTTTAATTCTGTATATGTATATACCGCTTGCTAAGTTTGAAGCATTGAAGTTTACGCGATAGTATCCTTCCGGCTGATAACCGTTTACAAGCAGTGCTACTCGTCTTCCCAGTATATCTATTACTTCTAACTTTACATCTCCACCGTGCTTTAAGCTGTATTCT
>JAJRSV010000297.1 GCA_024278655.1 Bacteroidota bacterium
AATTGCGTCTGTAGATACAATTGATTATTGCATTGAAAAGAATCAATCGAAGGATAAACTATCTTATGAACTTAAAAACCTTTTATTGGCTGCATAATTTGTGGCGGTCAACTTGAGTTATATTTAAATAATTTATTTTTTCACTTTATTATTTTTACATTCATCGCAGCCGCAGTTTTCGTAAATCTCATCGTAACCGTAATCGATGGTTAATTCTTCTCCCGCTTTAATATTCCTGTAAGCTATAAGCATTAAACCGCCTTTACCGTTATCTACCACGTCGCAGTTAAAATCGCAGTCGTGGTTAATGTATTTTATCTTTTTTGTTTTTGCAGTATCTATGTAGCAATCGTCACCGTTCCAGAAAATGTAAACATTATCTTCTTCCTCTTCGCGCCGTTCACATTCGTCACCGTCAATTACTTCACCCTTTATGTCCATTATTTTACTTCCTTTGGGAATATCGACCGATGTAAAAATTCCTTTGCCGTGTATTCCCGATCGCTTTACCACTACGAACTCTTCAAAGTCTCTTCCGTTCGTACTAATCTTTCTCTTCATTTTACTTATTCCCAAACACTTCCTTTATTACTAAATGAACAGGTGAATTTTCCATTATCGGATAAGGATAGCGTAACTCATCGGTCGGGGGCGGGGGAGTGTCGTAATTGAAGCTGTATAATTCTTTATTCTTTACATCGTAGTAACGTATTTTTTTTATGCCGTATTTAACGGAAGTTAAATTAATCGCATATAAAGTTTTCGAGCGGTACACTTCACCTTCCAATCCTGCAAATTTTATCGGCGGTTTGTATACCTCTAATATCCATACGTCAAACTTATCACCTTTAACTGTATCGAGTGAAGATGCATCGAACCAAATTTGTTTACCTGAAGGGTCGTCTATCTTTTTCCATCTGTGTACTTCTTCTTCTGTTTGTCCGAATAAAAAGTTACCCGAGAGTAATAGTAATATTATTATCATCAAAGAGTTTTTCATTGCTTAACCATGGATTATTTGATTGAAGTTGCTGCGCAAAGATATAAATATTTTTTAAGTATTAGAAGGTATGAATTCCGTTCCATACGGTTAATATTAACGATGGCAGATCATTAAAATATTTGATATAAGTTAAATGTTTAGGAGAGTTGTTTCTCAATTCCAAGAAGTAAAAATTTCATATTCTCACAATTGAAAATGCTAATGCTGAATTTCACCTAATAAACGAAGTATTACATTGGTTCATTATTTGCCGATATTAATGTGGTAACTCAACAGGGGAGTTAATCCAATAAGAAAAGAGAATATATTATAAGAAATCAGGGGAATAATTCAGGGGAGTTTTCAGAGGAGAGCTTCGCAGCACTCTTATATTCGGATGCGGAGCTCTTTTTTATTTATCTAATTATTTTATTATTTTAAACCATCATAAAAATAAAAGGGAGACGTTATGCTGAGTAAAAAATCTCTTTTTGTTATCTTCTTGTTAACACCATTATTCGTTATGGCACAAGAGCATTCCTATGTTGGGGTTAAGACTTGCGGAATGTGTCATAAGTCGGAAAAGTCGGGTAACCAATTGGGCGTTTGGAAAAACTCATTACACTCCAAAGCTTACGAAACACTTCTAACAGAAAAAGCCGATAAGGTAGCTAAAGAAAAAGGGCTTACAACCAAAGCTTCCGAGTCACCGGAATGTTTGAAATGCCATGCTACCGGTTACGACCTTGACGCTTCGCTGTTAGGTAAAAAGTTTAAGATTGAGGATGGAGTGCAATGCGAAACTTGCCACGGTCCCGGTTCCGATTACAAAAAGAAATCCATTATGAAGGATAGAGAAAAAGCAATTGCCAACGGGTTAATTCTTTACGATAAACCCGAAGAGCTTTGCGTAAAATGTCATAACGAAGAGAGTCCGTTCTACAAAGAATTTAATTTTGCAGAGTTCTGGGATAAAATTAAACATCCCGTTCCGAAAAAATAATTTGTACTAATTACGGTTCTTAATTGATGAAAAAACTTTTATGTGTGGTGAGTCTCTTCCTGGGACTCACTACAGTAATATATGCTCAGAATTTAAACGGTCGGTTTACCAGTGCCGTTTATACCTTTGAAAGATTCGATACCGTAAACACATCTGCAACTTATGCAAGAACTTTTCAGGTTCTTTACCTCACCTTCGGCAAAGATAATGTTTCGTTAAAAACCTATTTGAATTTAGAAGGTGATGTTGCCCAATCGATAACATACGATCCCCGCTTAAGATTTTATAATTTTTATCTCGACGTAAAACGTTTATGGAATACGGTTTATTTTAAATTGGGAAGACAACCGTTGTTTAACAGCGCTGCAGGTGGAGTATTCGACGGTTTAACACTCGGCTTTAAATATGACGGTTTCGATCTTTACGGATATTACGGCGCGAACGTGCCTGCCTATCAGAAGTTGGAATTAAGTGATGATTGGAGTAACGACTTTGTTGCCGGTGCAAAGTTAAGAATTCAGTCGATTACCAACACAAGAATTTCATTAAGTTATATTAATAAAAATTTCAAGAGCGTTTCGTACACAACAACACGGCTCGATGCCAATCTGAATCCGATTACAGTATTGATTGAAAACAACTCGAGGCAGTATGAATATCTGTCTGCCGATGTTACGTACGAGCTGCCTAAAGCTTTCGGGGTTAATACACGTTACGAATATGATTTGAATTTCACTACAACTTCCAAATTCGAAATTGAAGGAAGATACGACGAAGGAGAGAACTTAGGATTATCACTCTATTATAATTACCGTCATCCGAGAATAAGATACAATTCTATTTTTTCGGTATTCGATTACGCCAACACTCAGGAGATTGAAGCAGGTGCCGATTATCTTATTGACGGTAAATACAAACTGATTGGAAAATTTGCCAACGTTTTTTATAAAGATGAAAACTCGCAGCGGTTATCACTCGGGATATCTTCTCCTTGGGGAACTATTACCGGCAGGAAAAACTTCGGCTATGCCGGCGAGTTGAGTTCAATTTCTTTTTACACGGCTACTACTTTTCTAAAAGGATTGATTACTCCCAGTTTCGGATTTTCATATACAAGATACCGTCTCGAGAAAAATGTAAGCGCAAACGAAATGACAACATTGCTGCTCGGTTTAAATTACCGTCCGCTTAGGGTTCTGTCGTTCGATGTACAGGGGCAGTATATGAACAATAAAATTTATAAAAATGATTTCAGGATTTTGGCTAAATTAAATTTTTGGTTTAACACTAATTTTTAACCGGTATGAATATTAAAAGATTTTATATAATTGTTACAATTTTGGCGGTAGTGTTTTTGGCACTCGTTGCTTTTTACAGTAACAGTGCAGTAGTGGAAGAGGGTAATAAGGATGTAATTAAATTTTCACACAAGACTCACAGCGAAGATGCCGATTGCACAGACTGCCATTCTTCCGTACCGGAAAGTACTTCGTTAACCGATCATTTATTACCTACTCACGAAGATTGCGGCGGCTGCCACGATGTGGAAGATAAAGACGAATGCAGCACCTGCCATTACGAAAATGTTTATGAGCCGCTTGTACAGACAGAATCGAAATTAATTTTTAATCATAAAGAACATCTTAACAGGGATTTGAATTGCAGCGATTGCCATAAAGATTTTAAGGCAATCGATTACAGCACCGAAGCGGAACAAAAAGTTCCGCCTATGGAGTTTTGTGTAACGTGTCATAGTCCTGAAGAAATAGCACCGAACTTCTGCGAGAACTGTCATATATCAACGGCTAACTTAATTCCTCAAAGTCATATTACACCGGATTTTAAAAGAGAGCATAAGTTCCTTGCTACTTCAATCGATAGTAATTGTATGATGTGCCATGATAATTCCACCTGCCAGGAATGTCATGTAGCTACAACAACAATTACAGAAGGAAACACGGCAGATGATTTTTATCAACCGTATATGCCGAGCCAATCGATTGACGGAACAAAGCAGCAGAATATTGAACGTGTGCATGAATTAAACTATAGATTTTACCACGGTATCGATGCAAAATCCAAAGCAAGTGATTGCACAACTTGTCATCAAACCGAAAGTTTTTGTGCAAGCTGTCATATGTCCGAAGAAGCCGATTTTTCAATGGGCGGTGTTGCACCGTTATCGCATCTTGACCCGGACTTTAAAACAATAGGTGTAGGCAGCGGAGGCGGCGAACACGCTATACTTGCCCGGAGAGATATTGAAAGATGTGCATCTTGTCACGACATACAGGGCGGTGATCCTGTGTGTATTACCTGCCATCTCGATAGTGACGGAATAAAGGGTACTAATCCTAAAACACATCCGACCGGTTTTATGAGAGGTAACGAAGGCGACTGGCACAACGATATGGGTTCGATATGTTATAACTGCCATACTAACGCCTCTCCCAATATACCGGCAGGTATCGGCTTTTGCGGTTATTGTCATGGAGCTAATCCCGGATAATTTTTATGAATATAAAATGAAAACAAATTTGCTTAAATATTATGTGATTTTTCTTAGCGGGCTTTTCCTCTTTGGTTGCAGCAAACTTAATGAACCGCTGCCTCCTTCGCCTGAAATCACTTTACATAAAACGGGAATACTTGATGTTAATTCGCCCGATTTTCATGGTAACTTGGCAAGACAAAACGGTTGGGATTTGAAGCTTTGCCAAAGTTGTCATGCGGCAGATTATTCCGGTGGAATTACAGATGCAAGTTGTTTAACATGTCACACGCAACCTAAAGGACCGGAAGCATGCAATACTTGTCATGGCGATTTTCTTGATCCCGAAAGAATTGCCCCGCCGGAAGATACGCGTAAAAACATATCAACCGATTCGGTTGGCGTTGGTGCACACGTACACCATTTATATGATAACGAGCTCGGGCATTCGATTGAATGTTCAACCTGCCATATTGTGCCCGATGAATATTCTGACCCGGGGCATACTGACACAGAACTGCCGGCAGAGATAACATTCGGTAATCTTGCTATTCATAACATTGCTACAAATCCTGTTTACGATTACAACTCGGCTACATGTTCGGGAGTTTACTGCCACGGCAACTGGGCATTCTTAAAAGATTCATCCGACAACCAGTGGATTTATACCGATTCAATGATAGTCGGAAATGCGTTCAGTCCGATTTGGAATAAGGTTGACGGCACACAAGCTTTATGCGGTACCTGCCACGATCTGCCTCCGCAGGGTCATCAGAATGCAGGCGAGGATCCGAACGCAACTACTTGCAGCGGATGCCATACCGGTGTGGTAGATGCCGACGGTAACATTATCGATCAAACAAAACATATAAATGGCGAGAAAAACGTTTTTGGGAATTAAATATATTCTACATGAGTTTTAATTTTAAGCCGCTTGTGTATCAGCGGCTTTTTTTATGAATTATATTTTGAATATAAACCTTTCGGAAAAGGTGATTTGCTTTTTACTTAATGTTCATTTTCGAAAATATAGTGTTAATTTAAGGATACACTTTTTTTAACCGGATGTAAATAACGGTTCGTTTATAACTTTTTTATCGGTATGTAATTTGAAAGTTAATGTAATCACAAAATTGAGTTTAATATGAAAAAGTTAATAATAGCATTTGTATTGCTTTTTGGATTTAATTTGTATGGACAAACGAGTGCAGCCGCAATTAAACTCGGCATCTTCGATGCTGCTGCATCCGGCACGGGATTTATCATCGGTTATGAAGGCGGAAAATACATAGATGAAAATTTTAATTTCGGGTGGAGTCTTGACTGGTATAATAAAAAATTTGTCGATCAGACGTTAGCCGAATCTTTCGATAATATTTACGGTGTTAATGAAACTCTGAATGAACTCAGGGCAAGTACCAACCTGCACGACTTTCCTATAATGCTTAACATCACTGCAAAAGTTCCTGTTGCACGCCGCTTGAAGGCATACTTTACAGGTGGAGTAGGCATTAATGTGCTGATAATTGATTACCGCAACTTTGAAAACCCGGATAAGAGCGAGTTAAAAGGTGCATTCGATTTCGGTTGGAGAGTAGGAACCGGTTTTGCATATAGTATCGGTGCAAGATCGGAGTTTCTGTTAGAGGTAAATTACAACAAGTCTCGTCCGAGCTGGACTTACGAGGTTGACGATCCTAATATTGGTAAAAGAACTTTCGAAAGAGCATATGATATGAGCGGGATAATGGTTCGTGCCGGATTTAGATTTTTCTATTAAAAAAATAATCAAATAAAACCGGTAATTATAAAAAAAGGAACGACTTATGCCGTTCCTTTGAGCAAAAAACTATTGAAAGACAATTTACTCTCCACCGCCGCTTAATTCAAATTCTCCAACCTCGCCACTATGGTCGGTAAGTGTTAATTCTTTTCCGTAGTCCTCATAATGTCCCTTTGCCGAAGATAGAAAAATTTCTTTTGCGGGGAAAGGATAAGTGGGATTAACAACACTCATCTGTGTTTTGCCGTCGCCGCCAAGCATCGGGGTTAAAGTCATTTAACCGTACTCGCCGAGTGAGAATGTAGCAATGCCACCTCTTTCGTTGCTGTATTTAATGGATGTCTCCTTTATTTCAAATCCTTCACCGATTACTCCGAAAGGTGCATTTGATAACATCTCCCGTAACGCTTTTTTCACTTCGGGTGATGCGTTTTCATCTATGTAGTACGACATATAGTGTATATCGTCCATAGATGTGAACTGAACCGTCATTCCGAAATTCTGACCGGTTAGTGAAACATCACCGTAATTTCCCTCGGTGATGTGCATTACGCCTACCGCACGACAGGTACCGTGATGTGGTGCTCCTCCCGTTAAACAGGCACAAGCACTGGCAGGACAGTTATCGACAACAAGTGAAGCAACTTTGATGTTCCACTTCGGCTGGCTCTTAACATCCTGGCAGTTTGTGATAGTGAACATAATTATTACGGCTGCCAAAACCATCAGGGATTTGTAAAACATAAATCCTCCTAAGATTAATGAATTATAAATAATTATCCCCTTAAAAGATTTTTAGAGACAGTTTTGAAATGGGGAATTATTCAACCGGGAGGAAATTGTAATACTAATCTTTACAATTTATATGCAGGAAAAAATTGAATGAATACAATTACTAACTGCCTATAAAAGTATGTGGTAACATATTTAAAAACAAATTTTAATGTTGTGATTTAAATCAAGAGTTAAGAAGTTCTGCATTTTTGTTTAATGGTCTCATCAATAATAATCCGAACAAAGGACCAGGCGATAGAACAGTTAATATAAACGGTGTGTTAACCACGCCTGCAAGCTGACTTACAACCCAAATGCTGACGATAGTAACTGCGAAGCCAATGCTGTTAACAATAGTTAAACCGGAACCGACTAAATCTTTCGGAGCGGAGAGTGCAATTATTGCTGAGTACTGCGGTGAATCGCCAACAACCACGATGCCCCAGAAAATAAGGAATGAAAGAAATACGAATGGACTGAACTGAAACATAACAGGGGATAGTAAGCAGCATATTCCCGATAACAAGAGTTGAACCGCTGCTACTTTCGTGCTCCCTGTGTGCTTCGATATAATTCCGCCGGCAATACATCCGATACTACCGGCAGCAATAATTACAAACGACCAGAAAAAAATATTTAGTTGTACATCGTGTTCATTAGTATAATAAATAAGTATGATTGGTACAAAAGCCCAGAAGGTATAAAGTTCCCACATATGCCCGAAATAACCGAGTGCCGCAGCTCTGAATTGTTTATGTTTAAATATTGTTATCATCGCTTTGGGATTGAACTTTGTTCCCGAAGTTATGTAAGGACCATCGGGTACGAACCAATACATGATAGCACCGCCTGCTACGGAAACCGCCGAAACGAAGAACAGCACCTGCTCCCATGGCAGCGAGCCGCCGATGCTTTTAATTAAATGAGGAAATGCCGTACCTAAAACCAATGCACCTACTAACAAGCCGATTGCATTACCCAATCCTTTATTATACCAGCCGGAAGCTATCTTCATTCCAATCGGATAAATTCCCGTAAGGAAAAAGCCGGTTAAAAACCTTAATACCAAGAGCGAAAAAAGTGAATCGGCAATAAAGTAGATTAGCAGATTGAAAAACGCTCCAAGCAAGGAAGAAATTAAAAATAATTTCCTCGGCGAGTATCTGTCGGATATTGCAAAGAATGCAAAGATGAGTGTGCCAATTATAAAACCCAACTGAACAGCCGATGTAACAATACCGGTATCGTTTATTCCAACATTCATAGCCGACTGTAAATCCGGCAGTATTGCATTTCCTGCAAACCAGAGAGATGTTCCCGCAAACTGGGAGAAAACGATTACAGGTAATATTCGTTTGGGAGTGTTCAATAAATTACTTTTGTTATACGTAGTTTTTTTATTGATGTTTTAAATCGTATCAAAAGTAAAAAACTTATGAAAATGAATTAGTCGGGAAGATGACTGAATTGAATGATTGTAAAATTACTTTAATCGCTTCTGCAATTCCGATTCAATCATTCCGCAGGGAAGCATCATAGGTTTTTTTGTGATGTCGATTTTCAGTTCATTATCTGAAACTGAATAATTTCCTTCAATTGCACCGATAGGAGTGGGCAGGTTGAAGTTTCCTTCGTTTTCATCACCGGTAAAACTTCCGCCTTCGCTTTCAATCCGTGATTTAACTTTGTCTATAATTTCAGAAGGACTGGTTTCTATTTTGAACTGAAATGAACAATCTGCCATAATGTTTCCTTAATACGATTGATAAAAATATAAAATGGCGGAGAGGGTGGGACCTACTCCGCCAAGGCTTCGTAGGTTAAAATTCTCTTCCTCGCAAAAGCAATACCGGAACCGGTTTTGAAATACTTTTCCAAATCTTTCGCAATCTTTTCGGTTTTAACAGCAACATATGCTTCCAATTCAAAAGGTGCATAATGTTTTGTGGATTTATTTAATCCTTCGTTATGTTCTTCAAATCTAGGATTAAGTCTTTTAGTATAGCCAACATATCTAAAATTATTCTTCAGACTTTTTAGGAAATAAACATAATACGTAAAGCGCTCCATTTAAATTATGAAATTTATAATTTCACAGAGCGAAGCTCTACGAAGCTTTAGCGTAGTAGAGCGGAGAGGGTGGGATTCGAACCCACGGTACCCGTAAAGGTACACACGCTCTCCAGGCGTGCCAGTTCAACCACTCCTGCACCTCTCCGAAAAAAAATAAAAGAACGAAATACAATAAGTAAACCCACACGCTCTCTCCCGACAAGGTCGGGATGTCAGTTCAACTACTCCTGCACCTCTCCGAAAAAAAATGAAAAAAATAAAAGAACGAAATACAATAAGTAAACCCACACGCTCTCTCCCGACAAGGTCGGGATGCCAGTTCAACCACTCCTGCACCTCTCCGAAAAAAAATGAAAAAAATAAAAGAACAAAATACAATAAGTAAACCCACACGTTCTCTCCCGACAAGGTCGGGATGTCAGTTCAACTACTCCTGCACCTCTCCGAAAAAAAATAAAAAAACTAAAAAAACAAAATATAATATATGTACCTACTCGCTCTCTTAATAAACGAAAAGGAATACAAATACTACGGTTGCTAAAACTATCCGACTAAAAATGGAATACAAATATAATTAATTGGGTTTTGGCATACAAAAAGACACTAAATTGTTAAGATTTTTTTTGATATAAAATTTTCTTTTACTTAATTAGCAGTGCAAATTTCAAACTTATATACAGTTCTTATAAAAATTTAAATATGGAGAGGTGCCGGAGTGGTTGAACGGGGCGGTCTCGAAAACCGTTGTGGTACTTGTTGCCACCGAGGGTTCGAATCCCTCCCTCTCCGCTCTACTACGCTAAAGCTTCGTAGAGCTTCGCACTCAATCTCTACCAAGCTTTTTAGAGCTTCGCTCTATAAAAATATAAATTTCATAATTTATTGTGGGGCAAATTATGTATTATGTTTATTTTCTTAAAAGTCTGGAAAAGGATTTCAGGTATGTTGGTTATACTTCGAAATTAAAATCCAGATTTGAAGCACATAACAAAGGACTAAACCAATCGACTAAACACTACGCTCCCTTTGAATTGGAAGCATATGTAGCTGTTAAAACAAAAAAGATTGCAAAAGATTTGGAGAAATATTTCAAGACCGGTTCGGGTATTGCTTTCGCCCGAAAGAGAATTTTAACCTACGAAGCCTTGGCGTAGTAGGTCCCTCCCTCTCCGCCAGTAATATTTAACTTTGCTAATTCCCGTTTTGATACCGGTTGCATTTCACTTTAATTATTATAACTTATCACTTGACTTTAATCCTCTAATTATACAATTTCTTTA
>JAJRSV010000298.1 GCA_024278655.1 Bacteroidota bacterium
ACGTGCGGGTAACAAGTACTTTAACGATTCGGAACCATGGAAAACGGTAAAGAGCGATAAAGAACGCTGCGGAACAACGATTAATATTTGCCTGCAAACCATTTACACTTTGGCAGAGTTGTTCGAACCGATTATTCCTTTCTCTTCGGAGAAATTATTAAAAATGCTGAATGCGGGAAAAACCAACTGGCTGGATTCGGGAAAGGAAAACCTTAAAGTGGGACACAAGCTTAACAAAGCCGAAATATTATTTCCGAAAATTGATGATAAAATAATTGAGCAGCAGATTGAAAAATTAGGCGGCGGTGAACCGAATGAGGAAGAAACGAATCTTATAAGTTACGATGATTTTATGAAAACCGAGTTAAAGGTTGCCGAGGTAGTTGAAGCCGAAAAAATTAAGAAGAGTAAAAAGCTGCTTAAGCTGAAAGTAAAAATAGGGGATGAAGTAAGACAGGTTGTTGCGGGTATTGCACAAAGCTACCAACCGGAAGAAATTATAGGTAAAAAGGTAGTTGTTGTGGCAAATCTTCAGCCGGCAAAACTTATGGGCGAAGAATCGAATGGTATGATTTTAGCCGTTGAAAAAGAGGACGGAAAGCTGCAGGTTTTAACCGTCGATGAATCCGTTAAAAGCGGAACAAGAGTTAAATAATTATAAACTAAACTTTACGGAACAATTAAAGATGAAAAAAGTTGTACTGCTGTTTGTGCTTGTATTGTCGTTTGGCATCTTTGCACAATCATCATTGAACAAAATTTCTCCTCAGCTCGAGGAAGTAATGAACATCACTCCGGACAATCAGGATATTTTAGTATGGATATTCTTTACCGATAAAGGTGATAACATAGAACATTTTTTAGCCAATCCCACAACTGTTGTCAGTGAAAAGTCGTTGAGACGCAGATCGAAAGTGCTGCCGACCGATAAGCTGATAAGCGAGATGGACGTGCCGGTTAATGTAAATTATATCGGGCAGGTTCAGCGACTCGGTTTTAAACTTAAACAGAAATCAAAATGGTTTAACGGTATAAGCGGATATGCAACAAAATTGGAAATAGGATTAATAGCACAGCAGGATTTTGTTAAAAAGCTGGATATCGTACACAAGTATAAAAAAGATTATTCGGTAGAAGATAACTCAGGGATGAATAATCAGATTCAAAACGATAATCAACCCGACGGAGTACATTCATTCAATTACGGTCCTTCTTTCACGCAATTGAATATGATGAATGTTCCTGCGGTTCACGACATGGGTTATTACGGGCAGGGCGTTACAATCTGTTCGATGGATGCCGGGTTTAATAATCTTGCACACGAAGTTTTTAACTCGATGAACATTATTGCAACATGGGATTTTGTAAACGGCGACCCTAACGTTGGCGACGAAGGCGATATGGGAAGCGGTTCGCACGGAACGCAAACACTTTCTGCTATCGGTGGTTTTCAGGAAGGCGAGTTAATTGGTCCGGCTTTCGGTTCCTCATACATTTTAGCTAAAACCGAAAACACCGACAGCGAAACTCCCGTTGAAGAAGATAACTGGATTGCGGCTTTGGAATGGGCAGACAGCATCGGTGTTGATGTTACAACCACTTCACTCGGTTACCTCGACTTCGATCCTCCTTACCAGGGATACACCTGGCAGGATATGGACGGCAACACTGCGCTCATTACAATTGCTGCCGACCTCGCAGTCGGTTTGGGAATTGTTGTTGTTAACTCAGCAGGAAATCAGGGATTCAACAGCCAGCACAATACATTAATGGCGCCGGCAGACGGCGACAGCGTTATTGCTGTCGGAGCAGTCAATAGTTCAGGTCAGAGGTCAAGCTTCAGCAGCGTTGGTCCTACCGTGGATGGAAGAATAAAACCCGACTTGATGGCAATGGGCTCTTCGGTTTATGTTGCAAGTCCTTACAGTTCAACCGGATATACTACAAGCAGCGGAACATCATTCAGTTGCCCGTTACTTGCAGGCGCGGTTGCATTGCTTCTTTCGGCTGACTCAACTTTAACTCCGATGGAAATTCAGGATATGTTAAAACAAACATCCTCTAAAAGCGGCAACCCCGATAACCTGATGGGATGGGGAATAATCAACACGCTCGATGCGATAAACTTAATTCCTGTGCCGGTTGAACTTACACTCTTTACAGGCGAGTATTCGAACGGTGCAGTCCGGTTGGAATGGAAAACCGCAACCGAGACCAACAACTTCGGATTCGAGGTTCAAAAAAGATACGAAAACACATCTTACGAAAAAGTTGGTTTTGTTGAAGGAAACGGAACAACAACCAACCGCATTACATATAATTTTGAAGACGCTAATATTGAATCGGGCAGAGTTTATTACCGCCTGAAACAGATTGACTTCAACGGAGATTTTGAATACTCGAACGAAATAATGATTGATATTCCGGAATTGAGCAGCTATCAATTGTTCCAGAATTATCCCAATCCGTTTAATCCGAGTACGCTTATAAAATATTCGGTACCACAGCAATCGAAAATTGTAATTGCTCTGTACGATATAATAGGAAATAAAATAAAAACACTTTACGACGGAATTCAGCAGGCGGGAGTTCATCAACTTACTTTGAACGCAAGTGACCTGCCGAGCGGTATCTATTTTGTTTCGATGACAGCCGCAGACTTCAGCAAAGCAATTAAAATAACATTGCTCAAATAAATCTTAAATCTTTTTTTAGTGCCCGGTTTAACCCTTTGCAAGCGGTTAAGTTGGGCACTACTTACCTTGATTTTCAACCTTCCTATAGGTAAACTAATATTTTAAATTCCGAAAAATTATAGAAGAGGAGAAATAGTCTATGTTGATGCGAATAATTGCACTAATCTCAATTTCCATCATATTTTTATTCAGCAATTCGTTAGCTCAGGATGAAATAATAGTCGCCGAATTCGGCAATCAGAAGATAACTTTAGATGAATTTGAATATGCCTATGCAAAAAATGTAGGCGGATGGGAAAAGGCAGAAAAAGACAGCTTTCCTCAATACAAAGATTTCATGAATCTTTATCTTAAATACCGTATGAAATTACGCGATGCGTGGGTTAGAGGATTTGATACA
>JAJRSV010000299.1 GCA_024278655.1 Bacteroidota bacterium
TGCGTCGTGTTGTTTTGCCTTTTGCAGGTCCTTTGGCAGAAACCGATCATGTAATAGGGCATGAATTAGTTCATGCTTTCCAGTTCGATTTTACGAGTAAAATAAAATCATCACTGAATGGTTTGCCTCCGGCTTCGGGCATGCCGCTTTGGTTAATTGAAGGAATGGCAGAATATCTCTCGATTGGACAGGATGATCCGTTTACATCTATGTGGATGAGAGAAGCCACACTATCCGAATTACCGAAAATATCCGATTTGGGAAACCCGAAGTATTTTCCGTACAGGTACGGTGAGTCGCTGTTGGCATTTATCGGCGGTAAATACGGCGAAGATAAAATTATTAAATTATTAGAAGTTGCCTCGTTTTTCGGCGATGTCGATTCTGCAATTGACAGTGTTTTTAATATCTCCGCCGATTCTCTTTCGGCACTGTGGCACGCTGCGCTGCACAAACAATACGACCCGCTTGTAAAAATAACAAAACGCCCTGAAGATTACGGTAAAGTTTTAATTAAAGGTGAAGAGGGTGAAAAATCAATTAACCTTTCTCCCGCAATAAGCCCGGACGGAAATAAACTTGCTTTTTTTTCTTCGAGGGATATCTTCTCAATTGATATTTTCTTAGCCGATGCTAATTCGGGTGAGGTTATAAAAAATATTTTCCACAAGGAATTCAACACACATTTGCAGGATTTGGAATTTATTAACTCAACTGGTTCCTGGTCGCCGGATAGTAAAAAGTTTGTGTTTGCAGCAGTCAAAGAAGGAAGACCGGTTCTTACGATATTAAATACTGAAACGGGTGAGATAGAAAGAACAGTACGGTTCCCAAAGCTTGCCGAAATTTTTTCGCCCGATTGGTCGCCGGATGGAGAATCGATAGTTTTTTCGGCTCTTTACGGTGGGTTTACCAACTTATACATTTACAATTTGGCAACGGGAGAACTTGAAAAGTTAACAGACGATGTCTTCACCGAACTGCATCCTTCCTGGTCTCCCGACGGTAAAAGTATAGCTTTTGTAACCGACCGGTTCACAACGGATTTAGCAGATTTGAAAATTGGCAATTACGAACTGGCAGTAGTTAATCCTTCGACAAAAGAATTAAAAAGACTAATTACTTTTAACGATTGCAAAAACATAAATCCACAATGGTCGCCGGATGGCAAGAGTATTTATTTTATTTCGGACCACAATGGGATATCGAACCTTTACAAACTGAATCTTGAAAACAATAAGATAGTGCAGATTACAAATCTCTTCGGCGGAATATCGGGAATGACTGCAATCAGTCCCGCAATTTCGGTATCGAAGAATAAAAACAAACTCATCTTCAGCGTTTTTGAAAAAGGCAATTACAGTATTTATTCTCTCGATTCAACAAAACTTACAAGCGAGAATAATATTTCGAATAATATAGCTGCATATTTGCCCGGTAAGCTACCTCCCCCTGAAAGGGAGCAAATCTCTTTTTTAGAAAATTTACGAAATCCGGAAATCGGGTTATCGAACGGTATCTCAACGAAAGTTACTGATTATCATCCATCCCTGTTTTTAACACGTATTAGCCAACCGTCAATTTCCGCCGGTGTAGATAGATTCGGAACTTATCTTGGAGGCGGAATTGTACTGCTTTGGAGCGATATGCTCGGCAATCATAATCTGGCTACCGCCCTCCAACTCCAAATTGAAAAAGACCTCTCGAATATTTCGGGTATGCTTGGATATCTGAACACCGCCGGCAGACTGAACTGGGGTGGAGTAATTCAGCAAGTGCCGTACATAAGCCGGGCATTTGCTTCCGGATATGGAATGGTTGACAGTATCCCGGCTTATTTTGAACAGAATTTTATTTTCGATGAAGTTCACAGAAACGTAACGGTTACACTTTCTTATCCTTTCAGCCAGGCATTAAGGATTGAGTTTAATCCGGGCTATACCAATATTTCTTTTTCATCTAAAGTTACAACGAGAGCATTTTCATTATACGATCAATCGCCATTGTTTGAAAAAACCGAGGACCTGCCGCATCCCGATCCGTTAAATCTTTTTTCTATTAGTACCGCTCTTGTTTTCGATAACAGTTATATGGGAGCAACGGGACCGATATTAGGTTCGCGTTACAGATTTGAAGTGACTCCGATGTTCGGAACATTAAACTGGACAAATATCCTCGCAGATTATCGTCATTATTTTATGCCCGTAAAACCATTTACAATTGCAGCACGGGTTATGCACGTCGGAAAATACGGTAAGAATGCAGATAACGAGAGAATTCTTCCTATGTATCTCGGCTATCCCGAGTTAGTCCGCGGTTATGAAAATTCATCCTTCGATCAGACTGAGTGTCCGCCCGGTAGCAACTGCTCAGTTTACGAAAATCTATGGGGAAGCAAAATTTTAGTTGCGAACCTGGAACTTCGTTTTCCGTTATTCGGTGTATTGGGATTAGGTTCGGGATTTTACGGATACTTACCCATAGAAGCAGCAATTTTTTACGATGCGGGTGTTGCATGGAATAACAATCAGAGCCCATCATTTTTTGGTGGTTCACGAAAACCGGTTTCGAGTATTGGGGCAGGATTAAGATTAGCTTTGATGGGTTACGCTGTTGCCGAAGTAGATTATGTTCATCCTTTCGACAGACCCGGGAAAAACTGGCTCTGGCAATTTAAACTCTCACAGGGATTTTAACAGACGTAATAAATTTATGTTAATGTTTCCACAATTCCCTGTCTAAACTGCGGTATTGTATTGCTTCGCTTACGTGTTGCGGTTGGATGTTTTCGGATTGCTCAAGGTCGGCGATTGTGCGGCTTACTTTTAATATTCTGTCGTACGCACGTGCCGAAAGCCCTATTTTGGTCATCGCCATTTTCAGCAATTCCTCACCTGCCTCATCTAATTTGCAATAAACTCTCACTTCCCTCGAACCCATATCGCCGTTGTTAAAAATATGCGGAATGTCTTTGTACCGTTTTAATTGAATTTCCCTTGCTGCAATAACTCTTTCACGAATCCTTTCGCTTGTTTCACCTTTTGCGTCTGTGGATAATTCTTTATACTTAACCGCCGGAACTTCGATGTGAATATCAATTCTGTCTAACAGCGGACCGGAGATTTTAGCCATATACCGTTGAATCATCGGCGGCGTGCAGGTGCATTCTTTGGTCGGGTCGGTATAATAGCCGCAGGGGCACGGATTCATTGCAGCTGCCAGCATAAAGTTCGCGGGAAATTCGAGCGAAAGCTTAGAACGGCTAACCGTTACTTTCGAATCCTCCAGCGGCTGACGCAGTACTTCGAGAACATTCTTTTTGAACTCCGGCAATTCATCGAGGAAGAGCACCCCGTAATGTGCGTATGAAACTTCGCCCGGGCGCGGAAACGAACCGCCGCCAACCAATGCTGCATCCGACACCGTGTGATGCGGACTCCGGAACGGGCGCTCGGTTATTAACGCGGTATCTTTCGGAAGTATGCCTGCAATAGAATGAATTTTTGTTGTTTCCAACGCTTCCTCAAAAGTGAGCGGCGGAAGTATTGAAGGAATCCTTTTGGCAAGCATCGTTTTCCCGGAACCGGGCGGACCAATCATTATAATATTGTGTGCACCCGCAGCAGCAACTTCCAAAGCACGTTTTACATTTTCCTGTCCTTTAACATCCGAAAAATCGAGATGATATTTATTTATCTGCGAAAAGATTTCCCTCCGGTCTGAAACAACCGGTTCAAAATTATTTTCACCATTCAAAAAATCGATTACTTCCGATAAGTTGTTCATACCGTAAACTTCTATTCCGTCAACAATCGAAGCTTCTTTTGATGAATCGACCGGAAGAAGAAGTTTTTTAATTCCTTTTTTACGCGCTTCGACTGCAATAGGCAGCGCACCTTTAACATGACGCAACTGCCCGTCTAACGAAAGCTCGCCCAAAAAGATTGTGTCGTGTAATTTATCCTGACTAATCAATTCAGAAGCGGACAAAACACCGATTGCAATCGGCAGGTCGAATGCACTGCCTTCCTTTTTGATATCGGCAGGCGCAAGATTGATTGTAATTTTTTTAATCGGAAATTTGAAGCCGGTATTTTTAATTGCTGCTGTTACTCTTTCGCGGCTTTCTTTTACGGCGTTATCGGGCAATCCGACGATGATGAATCCCGGAACGTGGCTTTCGACGTTAGTTTCCACTTCGACTAAATATGCATCGATGCCGTATGTTGCGCTGGAATATATTTTGGTGAGCATAATAAATATCGAATAATATTCTTAACCCAAATTATTAAACTCCCGCCAAATTTACTTGGCAAGTATCATTTTTTTCGTCTGACTGAAATTAGGTGACGAAACTTTATACAGGTAAATTCCGGACGGAAGTTCGCTTCCGTCGAATTTAAACTTATGCACTCCTTTCGATAAGTAACCCCGATGCAGAACCGCTACTGTTTTTCCCTCGAGGTTGTAAACAACAATCTCAATATCGGTATCTTCCAAAAGCTCAACGGTAATTTGAGTGGACGGATTAAACGGATTCGGATAGTTCTGCTCGATAATGAAATCCTCGGTTTCTCCCTGTCCCACTTTCACCTGCGATGAATAAACAACCGAACCGTCTTTATTTACCTGCTTTATTCTAAAATAAACTACTTCGCTGTTTTTTCTTTTCTCACCAAGATAAGTATAATTTTTCGCTTCGGTGTTGTCTGCATTCAGTTTTGCAATCTCCTCAAATTTTATCCCGTCATCCGATCTTTCAACTATGTACTCAACCGCACTTTTAACATCGCCGCCGCGCCATTCAAGCTCGTAATAGTTGCTCAACACTCTCATATTAAGTTCGGGTGCCCGTGTAAATATCGGTGCATCCGATTCAACCAAAGAAACGTTTTGTAATCTTATACTTTCATCGCTGTTATATTTGCCGATATCATTTTCGTTAAAGTTGAATTGCAATTTAAGCTTCGAGCTATCGCTAACAAACGATTGAAAATTACTGCTTCGCCAAACCGGGTTTAAATCTTCATTCAAATCTATAAATCTTATCTGGTCTAACTGAAAAACTCCTTTACCGTTATTGACGAACTCAAATTCAAGGTTTGATACGGAAACCGAAGCGGGAAATTCATATTCCGAAAACTTGTTGTCGTTGCAGAAAAACTCAATCGAATTATTCACCGGAGAAATTAAAACGGAAAAGTGATGCCATACATCATTCGAAACAAAATCGGGCGTTAAACTCTTTTGTGCATAAATATCCGATTCGGCAGTGAGAATTTGAAATTCGTTTGTGCTAACCCGGTAACCGGTTGAATTGGTTTCACGGTTTATAATATTCAGAAAGGTGATCTCTTTAATATTAAACTTCGCCCAAAAATCCACAAGCAGATTATGTTCAATTTCAACCTGAGGACTTATTGCAAACACAGAACCGACATCGAGTAACAGCGATTTACCAGCGGCGCCGGTTTTCTCGTAAAAATTAATTTTTGCGCTGTAGTGGTTTGGATAATCTCCCTGCAAATCGATATTAGAAGTTTGCAGATAATCGACTACTCTGCCGCCTTTAACAAACTCGCCGTAAAATTCTATTTCGGAGTAATCAATTAAATCGCTTTGAAGAGTAATAAGAATCTGAAAGAACGAACCGCCGCTTGTCTGAGAATTATCAAAGTTAATATTCGTCATTACAGCATCGTACAGATATCCTTCTGATGTTGCACCGGAAAACGGGAGTTCCTCTTCGCCGCTTTCGGTTCGAAGCAAAATCTTCTCTACTTTAATTCCGCGGTGAGGTATAATATAGAGATCAAGTTTATCGGCATCTAAAAATTCGTTGGAAGTTATAATGGATATTTCGAACCGGTTACCCTGAAGTACGAAATCAGGGTAAGTCAATTTAAAATTGTCATTCATTCCCTGGGCATTTAAAAGAGAAAAAATCCCCAGAGATATCCATATAGTGAATACTCTTAACATTGGAGTTTAAATTAAGGAAAAAAATATGATATGTTCAACTACCTATATTGCCGCAGGAAATCAATTCGGTCTTGCAATTGTTTTACCGGCACAAGTAATTTGTCTTTTCCGTAGATGGCTTCTTCACGGCTGAAGAAAGCGAGCTCGTAATCTTTGCTCATTACGATTGCTTCCTCGGGACAAACTTCCTCACAAAAACCGCAAAATATGCATCTTAGCATATTAATTTCGAATCTTTCCGGGTAGCGTTCCTTTTCCGCATCGGTTTCCGCTGCCTGAACTTCGATTGCCAGAGCAGGACAAACCCTCGAACAGAGTCCGCATGCAACACAGCGTTCCATTCCGTTTTCTTCTTCTACAAGAACCGGTCTTCCCCTGTATGCTTTGGGAGGGATGAATTTTTCTTCGGGATATTCAAACGTGAATTTGGGGCGAAGCATATTCTGAAAAGTAAGCTTAAGCCCTTTAATGATTTCGGGAATGTAAATCTTTTCCCAAAACGTTAAATCTTTTTTTCTTTTTTTAACCGATTTAGTTTCCATAAACTTTTATAAAGCTGATTTCCTGTAAAATTATTTTTATAATCCGAATATCATAATTATTAACGCAACCCAAACAAGATTAAGAAGCGATAACGGGAACATAACTTTCCATCCGATGTCCATCAACTGATCGTATCTGAATCGCGGAATCGTCCATCGCACCCATATAAAGAAAAACATCAACAGAATAAGTTTAAAGATAAATGCGCCTATTTGTAATACCACTACCAATCCCTCCGGAAGCCCGAGCAGATCGATATAAGGAATCTGCCAGCCGCCGAGATAAAGAGTAACTATCATTGCGCTTGCAATAATCATATTGGCGTACTCGGCAAGGAAAAATCCTGCAAACTTCATACTGCTGTATTCGGTGTGGAAACCGCCGACGAGTTCCGGTTCCGCTTCGGGTAAATCGAAAGGCAAACGGTTAGTTTCGGCAAATGCGGAAACTAAAAACGTTATAAAGCCAATCGGCTGTAAAACCGCATTCCACATCCAACCGGATTGTGCAGCGATAATTTCAGTCGGTCTTAATGAACCGGCTAAAAGTAAAACTCCCGCAACCGAAAATCCCATGGATATTTCATAAGAAATCATCTGTGCCGAAGAACGAATGCCTCCTAACAGAGAGTACTTACTTCCCGAAGACCATCCCGCAAGAGTAATTGCGTAAACTCCCAACGAAGTAAGAGCCAGAACATAAAGAATGCCCATATCCACATCGGCAACAACAAGATTAATATCGTATCCGAAAAGATGAACACGCGGACCGAAAGGAATTACCGCATAGGTAGCAAACGCAACGAACAATGCTATCATCGGAGCCAGAGCATGGATTTTTTTATCCGCATTCTCGGGAACAATATCTTCTTTTAAAAGAAGCTTAAACACATCTGCAAACGGCTGCAATACTCCCTCCCAGCCAACCCTGTTAGGACCAAGCCGGTTTTGCACCCATGCACTTATTCTCCTTTCGAAGTAAACCAAATACGATACCGTTAACAGCATCAAGGTTACAACGATTACAATTTTAATAAGGGAGATAATTATTATTTCCCCGATGCTCATCTGTTTTACCTTTCAGTTTAAACGTTTACGTTTTGTTCAACATCTTTTGTTTTTATTCTTGCGCCTGATTCGCCAACATCATCGTAATCCAATCCCTTGAAAGCATCAATCGAGCTGCTCATATCAACAAAAACTTCTTCCGCCATATTAAATTTAAGCTTATGACCGAGCACACCGGATAAAGCGACCAAAATTTTCCACGTTGATTTTGCATCCCTTTTAATACCGCTTGCCCACTTGTCGAACTTCGTTCCGAACTTGTCCAGCCGGCTTAATGATAATCCATCCAGCGCACGGTCGGTATCGACTGTTGTAACGGCAGGTTTTATTCTCTGAACCATCCCGTCGAAGTTAACAAATGTGCCGTTCTTCTCCGCATAAGTGGCGGCAGGAAATACGATATCGGCAAGGTCGGTTATCCGGTTATAATTAGTTGCATGAACAATCAGCAAATCGAGCCTGGCAAATATGTTTTCCAATTCCGGATTTGAAGCAATCAAATCATCCTCGATAACATAAAGCGCTTTTATTTTTCCTTCTTTAATTGCCTTGAATATCCCTTCCAGATTCAAACCCGATTTTGAAGGAGAAACGCCGACCAATTCGGCACCGCGGGTGTTTGGAGTAACATCGTTTTTCTTAAGCAGGTCGTCACCGAATTCCGGATCGGTATGCCTCATAAAATCTATGTGTCCCGAACCGATTACCGAACCGGCAAACTTTGCAAGCAGATAATTATCTTCGCAGGTTGCATAAGCCGAGCCGATAAATGCTATCTCGTCTTTAGCGAATGATTTGATGCGAGATGCTGCTTCAGCGAATGCTTCATCCCAGCCGACTTTAACTAACTGCCCTTCTCTTCTCAACTGCGGGCTATCTACTCTGTCTTTAGCATTAACATGTTTGAATGTATTCAACCGTCCGTAATCACACATCCAATAGCTGTTTACATCTTCGTTGTAGCGTGGAGTTAATCTTAAAATTTCGTTGTTGCGAACCCAGATATCTATATTGCATCCGCGGGAACAGCCAATACAAACCGACTTGGTTGCGGACATATCCCAAACTCTTGCTTTAAACCTGAAATCTTTACTCGTTAATGCACCAACGGGACAAATATCTATTACGTTCATCGAATAAGGATTATCGAGTTTCTCTCCGGGGAATGTTGTAATGGTAACCCTGTCGCCTCTCTGAACAAAAGTAAGCTGCGGCGATTTTGCTATCTCATCGCAGAACCTTATGCAGCGTGAACACGATATGCACCGCTCTGCATCGAACATTACGTGGGGACCGAGTTGAACATGTTTCGGTTTGTGATTTTTTTCTTCCGTAAATCTGCTTTCACCGTTTTCATAGCGGTATGCATAATCCTGAAGTTTACATTCTCCGGCTTCATCGCAAATCGGGCAGTCTAACGGATGGTTGATAAGAATAAATTCCATCACTGCATCCCTTGCGGCTTTGGCTTTATCCGATTCGGTTTGGACAACCATTCCTTCCGAAACTATTGTTGAACACGCAATAACCAGCTTCGGTATTTTCTCCACTTCAACAAGGCACATACGGCAATTACCCGAAACGGAAAGCTTCGGATGCCAGCAAAAATGTGGGATTTCAATTCCGTGGTCGCGTGCTGCTTCTATAATTGTTTGCCCGGGCTTGAACTCTAATTCTTTTCCGTTAATTGTAAATGTCGGCATAGTAATACTCTAACTTACGCTGCTTTTTGATTTAAGAACCACTTTAATTAATTTATTTTCATCCAACAGTTCGTTAGCAATTTTCATTATATCTTCCGTAGTCACCGAATCGATTTCGTTTATATATTCATCAACGGTTTTTACTCTGTTAAAATACATGATTGAATTTGCAAGGCGAATCATTCTGTTGGTTGTGCTTTCCAGACTCAGTAACGTTCCGCCTTTAATATAATTTTTTACTTTGTTCAATTCTTTTTCAGTTACTTCTTCTTTTTTTAACTTGTTAAACTCTTTCAGAACAACATCAAGAACTTTACCGGCGAACCTGCTGTTGGTAGAAAAATAAATACCGAATGAAGAAACATCCATATAAGAATTAAGGAAGGAATTTATCTGATACGTCATTCCGGTTTTTTCCCGCACCGCCTGGAACAGTCTTGAACTGCTTCCTTCACCCAACAAAGTTGAAAGTACTTTTACGCGACTTCTCTTTTTGCTGTTGAATCCAACAGTCGATCTTCCGATAATTGTATGAACCTGATGAATGTTTTGCTCCAATGTAAGGTCGGATGCTTTTTTAGGAATGAATTTATCTCTTCTTTGTGTTCTTTTTCTGCTGCGTCCGGCAATGTACTTTTCTGCAAGATTAACAAGCTCTTCGTGCTTAACATAACCGGAAGCTACAATTAAAAGTCTATCGGGATTGTATTTGCTGCTGTGATATTTACGCAGCTCATCGGAATTGAATTTTTTTATGTTGCCTTCCGTTCCAATAACGGGCAAGCTTAACTTGTTTCCTTTGAAAATAACTTCTTCGAACTTATCGAATATCAGTTCTTCAGGATTATCGTACACATCCCGCAGCTCATCGATTACAACTCCCGCTTCCCTTTTAATGTGACTTTCACGAAACAGAGGATTCTGTATCATATCAGCAAGCACATCGAATGAACGTGCTACATTATCCGATAATCCACGTGTGTAATAGCATGTTTGTTCTTTGGAAGTGAAAGCATTTAAATATCCGCCTGTAGATTCAATCTCTTCCGAAATTCTTCTTGCGGAACGTTTCTTGGTTCCTTTAAAGAGCATATGCTCTATAAAGTGGGATATACCGTTATTCGAAAGGTTTTCGTCCCTTGCACCAACGTTAAACCAAAATCCGAGTGAAAATGATTTAACGTGCGGAATAAACTCTGAAACTATCCGGGTTCCGTTAGGAAGTGTTGTAATTTTTATATCGCTCAAATCCGTATATCACTATGTTCAAAATTTTGAAAAACAAATATATACAATGCCTTTTCGCTAATCAACCACTTTAAAAAATTGTAGCACGAAGCGAAGCTTCGTTACCTGCAACACCGGCAGAACCGCCGGTTATCGAAGAGAAAAAAAATAAAGATTGTTTAGTTGCAAAACCCGTCTGCCGCAGGTAATTGCAAGATTGAATGAGAACAATTCATCTTCAAAATTCAACGTTGGATGTTCCATATTCAAAAAAAAACGCGAAAGCAAGCATCCCCGCTTGCGCTGCTGCATCATCTTGGTGTCAGCTTCTGTCTCCTGTCTTCTTACTTCTGAATTACTGAGAAAAAACATTTCA
The DNA here is from genome assembly GCA_024278655.1 of Bacteroidota bacterium. GTDB lineage: Bacteria > Bacteroidota > Ignavibacteria > Ignavibacteriales > Ignavibacteriaceae > BMS3ABIN03. Next base: position 10,899 of record JAJRSV010000299.1, read on the forward strand.
TCCTGCTGGAGTTTCCCCTTCATTTTGCTTTTTTCTTTGCTACAAACATTCCACCCCTACGGGGTTGGTCTTCGATAATAATTGTTTCGTTAATTGGTTATTAAGAATTGGAAATTGTTTGATAATTGTTTTTTGAGGTTTGTGATTTTGTAAGCA
>JAJRSV010000300.1 GCA_024278655.1 Bacteroidota bacterium
TATTGGATTTGACAATAGGGGGATTCTTCGCAACAGCATCTCTGTGCTTTCAGTCGATCCCCCTCCTCTGTCAAATATAATATTTTGCTTTAGCTTTACAAATTCTAACATATAAGCAGTCGAACGTTTGTAAGAGGGAAAAATGAACTAACGAAACGATGCCGAAGGTATCGAAGAGCAGCACATTCAACCACTTCGTGGTTGTTACTTTGTTGTTCGTTTAATTATCTACAAACTTTTGACACCTTCGGTGTCATAATTTCGTAAAAGTTACTAACTGTTTATATACAAAGTTTAATCTTACTTCAAGCGGGCTTTTTCATAATAAAGTGACTAACACTTGTGACTTTAACCTTTCCCTGTTTCTTAATAAATTAACATATCTGATTTTTAATAATCATATACTATTACTGATATTTGCGGCAAATGAGATAAATTTCTTTAAATTGCATTTCTGATTTAACACACTCATTGCCTGATTCATTTTATTTATAAAGAACATTCGGAGTATTAATTGAAAGATAAAATAAGAATTGCATCCGGACAGGGATTTTGGGGCGACCTGCTCGAAGCCCCGTACCAGCAGGTTACCAAAGGCGAAATCGATTACCTTGTAATGGATTACCTTGCCGAGGTAACAATGTCAATCCTGCAGAAACAAAAAAACAGAAATCCTAATCTCGGTTATGCACGCGACTTGCCGGATTTAATGAAAAGGATATTACCAATCTGTCTTGAGAAGGGAATAAAAGTAATTACCAACGGCGGTGGTGTTAACCCTGTTGCCTGTGCAGATGCAATATTGGAAAATGCCGTAAAGGTTGGCGTTGATAAGCTGCAGGTAGCTGTTGTTTTAGGCGACGATATTAAAGACCGGATTGATGAATTAACTGCTGCCGGAATTGAACTTAAAAATATGGAAACTGGTGAACCGATTATAAAGATTAAAGATAAAATATTAAGTGCCAACGTTTACTTCGGTGCATTTCCGATTGTCGAGGCGCTCGAAAACGGTGCCGATATTGTTATTACAGGAAGAACTACCGATACCGGTTTAACTTTAGCCCCAATGATTTATGAATTCGGATGGGATAAAGGAAATTACGATTTAATGGCTGCAGGCACCGTTGCCGGACATATCCTCGAGTGCGGCGCACAATCAACCGGCGGAAATTTTTTGGGCGATTGGCAATCGATTGAAAACATGGCTGAAATCGGTTTCCCGATAGCAGAAGCTTTTCCGAACGGTGACGTGATAATTACCAAGCACGAAGGTACCGGCGGTAAAGTATCGTTTGAAACAGTAGCCGAACAGTTGGTTTATGAAATAGGTGACCCAACGGAATATATTACGCCGGATTGCGTTGCTGATTTTACTTCGATTAAATTGGAAGATTTGGGCAACGACAGAGTTAAAGTATATAATGTAAAAGGTAAACCCGAAACCGAATTCTATAAAGTTTCCTGTTCATACAACGACGGGTACGCTGCAACCGGTTCGTTAACATATTCGTGGCCGCAGGCACTTACCAAAGCAAAAGCTGCCGATCAGATTTTAAGAAAGAGATTGGAAAACCTGGGACTTAAGTTTGATGAAATAAGAACCGAGTTCGTAGGTTACAACGCAACTCACGAAAATTTAGCTACTCCAATAGATGAAGAGTTATTGAATGAAGTGGTTTTGAGAGTAGCTGTTCGTTCTCACGATAGAGATGCTGTGAAAAGATTCGGTCAGGAGATTGCACCTTTAATATTGACCGGTCCGCCCAGCGTTACAGGATTTGCAGGCGGCAGACCAAAACCGAGTGATGTGGTTGCTTACTGGCCGGCGTTAATTCCTAAAAATTTAGTTAAACCGAAAGTGAAGTGTCTGGAGCTGAAATAAGTTCTTCACCCTGAACTTGTTTCAGGGACTTTGAGAAAAATTGAAATTCAGAAAATGGAGAAAGATGCTGAAACAAGTTCAGCATAAATTGTTGCCCTGAATTTATTTCAGGGTCTTTTAGAGCAATTGAAATAACAACAGTGAAGAGAGATGCTGAAACAAGTTCAGCAGTAACAAAATGAAAAGTTATTATGTTTACATATTAGCAAGCAGGAATAAGGTATTGTATGTTGGGAGTACTGATAGATTGTCCAGACGAATTTATCAACATAAGATGGGTTTGATTGATGGCTTTACAAAAAGATACAATGTTAACAGACTTGTCTATTATGAACCTCATCCGGACTTAAAAAGTGCAAGGAAAAGAGAAAAGCAATTAAAAAACTGGCGTAGACAATGGAAGATAAATTTGATAGAATCGGTTAATAAAGAGTGGATGGACTTGTACGAGGAAATATCCGATCCCTATAAAAAGATTTATCAATAAGGATAATTTACCCTGAACTTGTTTCAGGGTCTTTTGGGCAATGAAAGCATTATCAACAATTAGGAAAGATGCTGAAACAAGTTCAGCATAAACTGTTGCTTCCCTGAATTTAATTCAGGGTCTTTAGGAAAAGAAAATTTTAATCACAAAATAGAAAGATGCCGAAACAAGTTCGGCATTGACTATCGCTTTCCCTGAACTTGTTTCAGGGACTTTTGGGCAATGAAAGCATTATCAACAATTAGGAAAGATGCTGAAATAAATTCAGCATAAATAAGGATGAAAATAAAATTATTAGACATAGCACACGGAAGAAGCGGCGATAAAGGCGATGCCGCTAACATAGGCATAATCGCCTATGACGATAAAGGTTATGAAATAATCAAAAAACATTTAACAGCGGAAAGAGTGAAAAAGCATTTCGAAGGAATCTGTCTGGGTGAAGTTGAGAGATTCGAACTGCCCAACATTCGTGCTTTGAACTTTCTGCTGCATAATACTTTAGGCGGCGGCGGAACCGTTTCACTTAAACACGATGCGCAGGGTAAAACACTTGCCGCTGCGTTGTTAAGAATGGAAATTGAAGTGAATGGTTGATATTGTTTTTCAATCTTAATCTTCGTTGCAAAAAAATGAACTTTTAATTTTAAATATTTTTGAGATTGTGAAATCAAACCTCACCCTTTGTCCCTCTCCTTGGTAA
>JAJRSV010000301.1 GCA_024278655.1 Bacteroidota bacterium
AACTTAACAAAGAATTATACAAACGGCGAAATCGTTCGTGCGGTTAAAAATGTTAGTTTCGAAATTGCTCAGGGTGACTTTGTTACAATTATGGGTCATTCCGGTTCGGGTAAAAGTACTTTGCTTACAATGCTCGGCGGATTGACACGACCTACTTCGGGCAAAATAATTGTTGACTCGATAGATATATTCGGACTAAACTCAACACAATTAGCCGCTTTCAGAAGAGAGTATATCGGTTTTGTATTTCAGTCGTTCCAGTTAATCCCGTACTTAACGGTAATTGAAAATGTTATTTTGCCTTTGATAATTAAGGATGATCCGCAGAAAGAACAACGCGAAAAAGCTCTTGCCATACTCGAAAAAGTCGGGCTGCAAAATAAAGCAAACCGGCTCGTTGAACAGCTCAGCGGCGGCGAACAGCAGCGCGTTGCAATTGCAAGGTCGATTGTAAACGACCCGCTTATAATTTTAGCCGATGAACCTACGGGAAACCTGGATACAAATACCGGCTACGAGATACTCGAACTCTTTATGCAGCTTAACAACGAAGGTAAAACCATAATAATAGTAACACATAACGAAGAGTTCAAAAGGTTAACAGATTATACTCTTCTGTTTAAAGACGGTTCATTGGAAAATAAAATAATTAACGATAAACCGGGCTTACAGGTTCTGGATAAAAATCAATCAATACTTAAGGAAAGTGTGTAACTGATTCCGGTTATTTTAATGCGATGTAAAAAATGATAAATCTAATAAAATACAGCCCCTTATTTTTAATACTAAGCATCTTTAGTTTTACATTTCCGCAGAGTAATGCCAATAAATTGGAATCCGCAAAACGTTTTCTTCTTTCAGAGGATTATAACAGCGCAATTGTTTTACTCGATGAGATAACAAAAGAAAACCCCGATGATATAGAAGCAATTAATTTACTGGCAAAGGTTTACACAAAGCTCAATCTGTTGGACGAAGCAATAAAGTTTTACCGTGAATCGCTAAACAGAGAGCCGGAAAATGAGGATGCATTAGTGGGATTGGGACAGCTTCTCTTCTTTACCGGTCGATACGACCAGGCGGAAACCTACTTGCGGGAAACTCTGCGCAACGATAACACTTCGGAAGAAGCGTTATCAATGCTCGGAAAGATACGAATGGTAAAAGGCGATTACCTCGAAGCCGAATCGATTTTTTTGAATTTAATCGAAATCGATTCAACTAATTCGGAAGCTTTAACGAACCTCGGGATAATATATCAGCAGCAAGGAAGAGTTTTAAGAGCCGAATATTATTTCAGAAAAGAAGTAGACCACTATCCCGATGACGAACTGGCACGGTTGAACCTCGGAGTATTTTACGGAAGTATTGGTGAGTTTCATAAGGCAATAATAGAATTGAATAAAGCGGCTGAACTAAATCCGGAAGATGAGAACATTTACATATCGCTTGGAATTTTTTATCTGCAAAAAGAAATATTCGGCGAAGCGGAAAAGAATTTTCGTAAAGTACTTTCTCTCAACAAATTCAATCCCGATCCGTACTTCTATCTTGCAATGTTAAAAATACAGCAGGATAGTCTGGACACAGCATTACTATACACTAAAAAGTTAACCGTGTTGAACGATGAATATCCGCAGGTGCATTTGGTAATGTCTAATATCTTTCTGTTAAAGGAAGACTATACTAATGCAATTTATCATGCAAATATCGAAATCGAAAAACATCCGGGTAATATAGAAGGTTATATAATGCTGGCGGGCTTATACTATTATGTAAACGACGAATTCAATTTCAACAAAGTGAAGGAACAAATTCAAAAATTATTCGGCAGGGAGATCAGGAAAGAAGACGTTAAGATAAATAACAAAATGAAATTAGAGAGTGAATTGATTTTAAAATGATCTATCAATTTAAAGTGAAATTAAATACGGTTATACTATTACTCATAAGCATTAATCAGGGAGTATGAAATGTTAGGCAATATATTAATAGTAGCGGCAATACTTTCAGGGGCATTTTCATTTATAATGTACTATTACACATTTAAAGGTTACAGTAATACGCTGGTATTGGCAAGAAGAGGATACTATCTTACAACAGCTTTTATTGTTGCGGCAAGTGTTTTTCTTCTGTATCTTATTTTAACTCATCAGTATGAGTACAATTATGTTTTTGAATACAGCAACGGTGATTTATCATTCGGCTTATTGCTTTCCACTTTCTTTGCCGGACAGGAAGGAAGTTTCCTTTTATGGTTATTGATTACGGTTTTGCTGGGAACTTACTTCATCAGCCATCTATCGTTCGATGTGAAAAAAGAATCATCGTTTATGATGGTTTTTACACTTGCAACTGTTTTTCTGGCGGTTTTAATCAGCCCGTATCTTAAAAACCCGTTTGCATACATCTGGCAGGAAACCACTTACCTCGAACTGAAATATTTCAATCCTGCATATCTGAATCTTCCGGTTCTGCAAAAGTTTTTTGCAATAAACAATAATACCGGAGTGGAATTCATTAAAGTCGGACAGGAACTAAAAGCAGCACTATCATCGGCAGGTATTCACATGAGCGATTTTTTGGTACAGGGTAAAGGATTAAACCCGCTGCTTCAGAATTTCTGGATGCAAATTCATCCGCCGCTTCTGTTTGTCGGTTTTGCAATGGCAACTATCCCCTACTCGTTTGCAGTATCCGCTGTAATCCGGAACGAATACAAATCGTGGGTTAAAGAATCGTTACCATGGTTAACAATTTCGATGATGGTTCTCGGCTTCGCTATTATGGTCGGTGGCTATTGGGCATACGGCGTTTTGGGCTGGGGCGGTTTCTGGGGCTGGGACCCGGTCGAAAATTCCAGTCTCGTTCCCTGGATAATTGGCGTGGCAGCTTTGCATACACTTTTAATTCAAAACCGTACACAGGATAACGGCGGTGTTGGAAAATATCTTAAAACAAATCTTATCCTTTCGGTACTTACTTTTGTGTTTGTAATCTACAGTACGTTTCTTACAAGAAGCGGAATTTTATCCGATGCATCCGTTCACTCGTTTGCAGACCCGGGAATGACTACTTATCTCTTCCTGTTGGGTTTTATACTAACCTTTACACTGCTCGGCATTGGCGGCGTAATTTACAGGTGGAGAAATTTACATGCCGTACAGTTAGAGGATGAAACAATTTTAAGCAGAGAAAACGGTTTGCTTTACGGAGCAGCCCTTTTAATCGGTTCGGCAATAATTATTACCATCGGCACATCGGCTCCGATTTTCGGCAGTGCGGTTGATATTAAATTCTACAACGTTATGAATCTGCCGATTGCTATTCTTATAACATTATTGATTGCATTAAGTCTTTTCTTAAGATGGAAAACGACCAAACCGGCTGAATTTTTCAGGCACGTATTAATTTATTCGGGTATTTCGGCAGCACTAACGGCTTTGATTGTGTTGGTTAGTCCTATCGATACTTTTATAAATATCTTATTCACATTCTCGATTCTGTTTACAATAACCGTAAACGTTAACTTACTTATTCGCGCATTTAAAGTTAGCTACTTGTTAACGGGCGGGCACATAGCACACATCGGCGTGGGTGTTCTGCTGCTCGGCGTTCTGCTCTCCGGTAATTATACTCAATCGGCTCAGGTCGATCTTCCGCTTGATAAGGAAGTGAATGTGCTTAATCATAAATTAACATTCCTCGGGCACGAACCGATCGAAGGCGGAAAGAAATTTGCTTTCAAAGTAAAAATTGTTAACGGCGATAATACTATGATTGCCTCTCCGGTAATGTTCCAATCAGACTTTAACAACAGTGTAATGCGCGAACCGGATATAATTGAAGGACTGACTGAAGACTTCTACATCTCGCCTTTAGGTTTCTCCGAAGGCAGCGATAACGAAAGCGGTGATCAGGTGAGTGTAGTACTTAAGAAAGGTGAATCAACACAATTCAAAGATGCAAAGATTACTTTCAAAGAATTTACTATTTCCGATGACGATATGAAAGCTATGCTGAAGGGTGGTGACTTTAAGATGGGTGCCGAGCTCACGGTTGAATACAACGGAAAGAATTACGATGTGAATCCTTACATATTGTTTACCAAAGGCGAGCAGGAAGTTGTTGAATCTTCGGTGGATGAAGCCAATATGAATTTGGCGGTTACAAAAATTGATGCAGCCGGCTCGATTAATTTAAGCGTGTACGATAAAGAAGCCAAACCGGTTTTGGAAGAGCACAAAGAAGAAACTCTTTCGGTAGAAGCAAGCATTAAACCCAACATCAACCTGGTATGGCTCGGGGTTCTGCTTATTTCAATCGGATTTATTATTGCGGCACTTCGCAGAAAAGAAGAACTGGATTTGAAAAAGGAGTAATATATATGAAAAAAGTAATTGCATACGTTAATACATTACGGGTTCACTGGTTGGTTCACGAATTACAGAAAATAGGAATAGATGAAATTATGGTTGTTGAATATTTCAAACCGACTTCGCAGATATCGCGGCTGGAATTAAGATGCGGCAATAACTGGGTTGACAAGGTAAGAGATATTATTCACGACATCGGAACAACCGGTAATGCCTGCGATCATTACTTTGAAGTACAGGACCTTAGCCCCGATGATAAATCGATTTTTCCGAATTTTTATCAATAACAAGATACGAGTAAAATAAACTATGAATAAAAAAAAGAGAATCAAACAAATATTAACAACTATTACTCTGCTGATATTTATTGTATTAAGTAATTCAGTAAATGCTCAACAGGCGTTAGACAATGGCGATATTATTAATTCATTAGAATCGCAATTGCAGCAAATTGAACAGCTTCAAACAAAATCGGGCAAACTCGAGCTTACCGTTAAATCGAACCGGAACGTTGTATTGAAGAACGATATGAAAAACATGCACGCAGTCAATCAGCTTGTTTCGCTTTCGCTTTTAATAAATAATATGACAAAAGAATTAAAAGATGTTTTGGCTCAGTTACGCGAAATGGCTGACACGGATGAGTTAATGAACAATGAAGACACAAGAAATAACCTGATGAGTTTCACAAAAAGTACGAACGTTATTATTGAAGGATTAAACGAAATGATATCAAACGTCGAAAGCTCACAGGATATTCTAAACCGGCATAATACCGAATAGTACATTAATTTTAGATATTATAATAACTTTTTAAACAATACATTTTTAATTTTAATTAATCAGTTCAAGGAAAATAAATGAAAACTTTAATATTCTTGCTTCTGACCGGTCTCATCTTTACAAGTTCGGTTTTTGCACATGGAGATGAAGACCACAAGAAGAAAAAAGAAGCACACCATCCCGATACGGTTACGGTTGTAAACGGAGACACAATTGCAGTAAACGGTATTCCGGTTGAAATGATAATGGACCATCACGAAGATGATGATGAACTTGAAGAAGCCGGACAAGAGGAAACATTCGAACTAAACATTTTCGAAGCGATGTTTGCACATGTGCATAACAAAATAATTCACTTCCCTATTTCGCTTGCGGTTGCTGCCTTTTTGTTTGCGCTGTTCGGCTATAAGGACAAACGTTACGACACGGTAATAAAAATACTGCTACTCGTCGCAGGCATATTCGGAATAATAGCATTTATCACGGGCACTTTGCAGTTCGATGCGTTCCTAAACGATCCTAAACTGTGGCTTGCCGAAACTCACAGGGTACTCGGTATAGCTTCAACTGTATTTATCTGGCTGTGGTATTTTTCGATGATATTTAAGCCGATGAATAAATTAACATGGGCATTTGCAATACTAACCGTAATTCTAATTTCGGCAACGGGATTTTACGGTGGTATATTAGCACATTAAATTAGTTAGAAAGGAGATGACAAAATGATGAACGGATTTGGCGGTATGTGGTTCGGATGGATTTTCTGGGTTATTATACTTGGTGTTATTATCTGGGCAATTGTCCAGTTCACCAATAAACCACAACAGGGACCACCCGCAAATAAACCGGAAGAGAACCCTTTGGATATTCTTAAAAAAAGATACGCAAAGGGTGAAATAACCAAAGAAGAATATGAAAGAATGAAAAAAGATTTAATGTAAACATTAACTTGTAAAACAAAGAACCCGTTGATGTTGCACTGAACGGAGCGAAACATCCCGGAACTGTTCGCATTTTTTCCCGGGATACTTCTTCTAAGAAATTCTTAGGGGAATATTTACTGCTGCGTTCATAATAACAATTGTGTATAAAAAATAAACATAAGGAGTAATACTATGTCGTACTATTTTTCAAAAAAACTGGATATGCGCTTCGATGAAGCAATAGAAAAAGTAACCGAAGCATTAAAGAACGAGGGCTTCGGAATTCTGACTGAGATTGACGTTAAAGAAACATTAAAGAAAAAGTTGGACGTTGATTTCAGACCGTACAAAATTTTAGGTGCATGCAATCCGCCGTTCGCTTACCAGGCACTGCAGGCGGAAGATAAAATAGGCACTATGCTGCCTTGCAACGTTATAGTACAGCAGCTTGATGAAGGAGTTGAAGTCAGCGCCGTTGACCCGGTTGCATCAATGTCGGCTGTTGAAAACGACAAATTGGGAGAGGTTGCATCGACCATAAGAAACAAGCTTAAAACTATAATTGATAATTTATAATGAAGAAATTCGCCTCTGCATTTCTTTATGTATGTTATCAATAAAAAATAAATATCAGAGAGGGCTACAATATGAACCATGAAAAACACGATCATGAACATGGTGAAAAACACGAACATCATGATCATTCAAATATGAAAGACCATCAGGGGCATTCGCAGAAACACGAGCATGGTAAAGGTCACAGCCATGCAGGTCACGATCACTCGGCAATGATCGAGGATTACAAAAAGAGATTCTGGATATCCCTTGCTCTTACTATACCGATACTGCTCCTTTCGCCGATGATACAAAAGTTCCTCGGTATTAAGGATGCACTAAGTTTCGCCGGTTCCGAATATATTCTGTTCATACTTTCATCGGTAGTATTTTTCTACGGCGGTTACCCGTTCCTTAAAGGAATGATAGACGAACTGAAGAAAAAGCTTCCGGGAATGATGACGCTGATAGCCATTGCAATTTCGGTGGCGTACTTTTACAGCAGTGCGGTGGTTTTCGGTCTGGGCGGAAAGGTGTTCTTTTGGGAACTCGTAACGCTGATAGACATTATGC
>JAJRSV010000302.1 GCA_024278655.1 Bacteroidota bacterium
ATAAAGATATTATCATCCACATAATGGAAAAAACAGCCGGCTCGGAAAATAATAAAGTTTATATTTCCATCGGTCGTGAGAATGAAGACGAAAAACTTCAGGATTACAGCATCATAAGTAAGGAATACAAATTCGGCGAAACGGTGGGAACTCTTGGCATTGTTGGTCCAAAACGCATGGAATACTCAAAAGTTATTGCTATTGTAGATTACATAGCGAAGATGCTTTCGGAGTTTTTGAAAAATCCATAAAATAAGGAGGTTATTTAAAAGTGAGCAAAGAAAAGAAACACAAAAAAGAGGTCAAGATAGAAGAAGTGAAAGAAGAAACTAAAACCAAAGAAGAAAAAAAGGCGGAAAAAACCGAAGAGGATAAAGATAAAAGAATCGCAGAACTCGAAGCGGAAGTAAACGAACTTAAAGAACAGTTGCTTCGCAAAGCTGCGGAATTTGAAAACTATAAACGCAGAACCGAAAACGATCAGCTTAATATTTTAACTTACGCAGCCGAATCGTTCATCGTTAAGCTTCTGCCGATTGTAGATGACTTCGAGCGGTCGCTTGCGCACATAGAAGAAGCACAGGATATCGAAGCTATTAAGCGAGGCATTAAATTAATTTACGATAAACTGATGAAAGTGCTCGAAGAGCAGGGTGTTAAAAAAATTGATGCCGTCGGTAAACCGTTCGATGTTGAATACCACGAAGCTTTAATGCAGCAAAAAGACGATTCGGTTGAGCCGCATACTGTGCTTGACGAAATAGAAAAAGGTTATATGTATAAGGACAAAGTAATAAGGCATGCAAAAGTAATTGTAAGTGAAGAAACATCGGAAGAACCGGAACAGGCAAATAACGAAGCACAGGAAGAAGAATAATTAATGGCAAAACGCGATTATTACGAAATATTAGGCGTAGGAAGAAACGCTACCAAAGAAGAACTTAAAAAAGCTTACCGCCAGATGGCAATGAAATATCATCCGGACAGAAACCCGGGTGATAAAGAAGCCGAAGAAAAATTCAAAGAAGCTGCCGAAGCATACGAAGTTTTAAGCGACGATACCAAACGGGCTAACTACGACCGCTTCGGGCACGACGGTGTTAAAGGCGGTTTCAGCTCGGGCGGTTTTACAGATATTAACGATATCTTCTCTCATTTTTCCGATATCTTCGGCGGCTCATCTATTTTCGATGATTTCTTCGGCGGAGGTACAAGCCGCCAGCGCCGCAGAAGAACCAGGGGAACACCCGGTGCAGACCTGCGTGTTAACCTGAAATTAACTTTGGAAGAAATTGCTACCGGAACAACGAAAAAAATAAAACTGCGTAAGCAGGTTAAATGCGACGCCTGCAACGGAAGCGGTGCCGAAGCAGGAACATCGATGAATACCTGCCCTGTTTGTAACGGTGCCGGCGAACTTAAACAAATTTCACGTTCTATTTTCGGACAGTTTGTAAACATAACCACCTGCCACAATTGCAACGGCGAAGGAACCGTAATCGGTACTCCCTGCCGTAAATGCCGCGGCGAAGGTCGTTATCCCGATGAGGTTACAATCACGGTTGATGTTCCCGCAGGTGTGCAGGACGAAAGCTATATGACCCTGCGCGGACAAGGAAACGCAGGTAAACGCGGAGGCGAACCCGGCTCCATTATTGTTGTATTCGAACAGTTAAAACATAAACACTTTACACGCGAAGACGACGATGTGATATACAATCTGTTTATCACTTACCCGCAGGCAGTTTTGGGTGCGGAAGTTGAAGTACCGACGTTAACAGGTAAAGCAATGCTTAAAATAGAACCGGGAACTCAATCGGGTAAGCTGCTTAAAATGAAAGGCAAAGGAATAAGGCACCTGCATTCTCCGGGAACCGGTGACCAGATTGTTAAAGTTAATATTGCCGTACCGAATAAGGTTAACTCGCAGGAAAAAGAACTGCTGCGAAAACTTTCGGAGATGCCGAACATAAAAGGTTCTTCAAAAGCGGAGGAAAAGAGCTTCTTCAAAAAATTCGGACTTTGATTTTTGTCCCGCCCGAAGCTTGCTACACTTCTTTCCTATTATTAAATTCGATAGAAGGAATTTAGCAATTGGGTTTTTGTTTTTATGTTTAACAAACTCTCCAGAAAAATAGGGCTTACGGAAACGGAAATTAAAGTAATCCTTTTCTTAGCCGTTTTCCTTTTACTCGGATTAGGTTACGAAATTTTTAATACTGCCAACCGTAACGGATATAAAGAATTCGATTACAGTGAACAAGACAGTTTGTTCGAATTTTATTCTAAGCAGAGAGAGGAAAAATTAAAGGACGGAATTTCAGGCAAAAAATTTGATTCTAAGCAAGAAGTTTTAGATTTTAACGGGCAAGATTTTCAAAATAAAAAATCAACTCCTCCTTTAGAGGAAAAAAGCATTAATATTAACTCTGCCGATTTACAAACATTAGTTCGTTTACCCGGTATAGGAGAGAAAACAGCTCTGAAAATTATCGCCTTGAGGGACGAAAGAGGCGGTTTTAAAAAATTGGAAGAATTAATGGACGTTAAAGGGATCGGTACGGGCAAGTTTAATAAAATTAAAAAGTTTTTATATATTGAATAGTCATTCTGAAAAATTTTAAAAACCGGAGGAACAATGAAACAATCTTCTGATCCTTGGTATATTCATGCTGCATTATATCTTATTATTGCAATATTAACAGTTATTTTAGTTAAAGTAGCTATTATCGATCCTAAGGCGTATGTAGAAAAAGAAAAATACTATAGAACCGAATCAAGATTGAGGATGGAAAATATCAAGGAAGCGGAAATCCTCTGGCAGAAAAAAAGAGGAAGTTTTACAGATAATTTAGACAGCTTAATCTATTTTATTAAAACCGATTCCCTGGTAGACAGTATCCGTCATGCTAAGGATACCGTTTGGGTTTCATCCGATTCTATCAGGTTAAAATCCCTCGATCCATTCGAACCTCTTACACAAGGCGAATTTGTTCCCGACAGTATAAAGTGGACTCCGAAATCTCACTCGCTTTATATTTTGCAAATTGACACTTCAGTTTCAATCGATACATTTATAACTAAAAGAGGAAAAATCTCCCGGATCGATACGACCGTTGTACTCGGTACCAGATATTATCTCGAAGATCCCGACGGTTACGGTTCCATCGGAAGTTTGGATAACGATGCATTGAAGAACACTGCATCCTGGGAGTAATAACTTATTAATGGCTGGCTTATATAATCACGCCGGACTAAAAATATCTAACACAAAGCTGCAGTTAGTAGAAATATTCAGCGATCCTTCGCAAGTAAGGTTGGAAAACCTGAATGAAGTAGTTTTTGCAGAACAAATCGATTTTAAGAATGACAAAGCGGTAAAAATTCTCGCTCAGCTTCAATCTGCTTTCGATGAAATACGCATTAATAAGCCGCTTAAAAGTTCGATGCTTTCGTTCGCATTATCGCTTGAGTTGTTTTACGTTGTTCACCTGCCGTTCGAAAAAACATTACTTCGCCAGGATGCCGAAGCGGAATTCAAGTGGGAATATTCAATCCTCTTCCCTTTTGTTAATACCGATGAGTTGATAATTCAGTATCAGGAAGTTGAAAAGAACAACATTTTTCAACACGAAACCGCTCTGGTTTACGGCATCGAAAGAAAATATTTAAAGCTGCTTAAAAATTTCTGCGAGAAAAATAATTTGAAATTAGGATACATCGACAACGTTCATCTTTCAGCCGAAAGAGCGCTGAAAACCTGCAGCGATTTTCTCGAAAGAGGATTGCGCTTAAGTGTTTATTTATCCAAATGTAGCTTCTCGATGATATTGACTCTTGACGACAAACTTTTATATCAAAAAATATTCAAACCGGTAAAACCGGCTGAAGCGGGAAAATTGGTAAGGAACGAATTGAATAATTTGAATTTAAGAAAAGAACTGATTCAGGGTGCTTATGTTTCCGGAGATGTTCCAATTGAAAGTTATATTGGCGAACTGAATTTTTACAGTGGAATGAACTTTACCATTTTTAATCCGTTTGATAAAATTACACCCGGTCCCGGCATTAAAAACAGTCCGCTGTTTTTGCAAAGGTATAACACCTTTTCATCTGCAGCAGGCATTGCATATCGAATTTCGTAGCAGTAATAACCCCGCAAAAATATTTATACCTTAAAATGAGAATGAGAATTATATCCGGCAAATTCAAGGGACGATTAATCAACGTTCCGAAATCAGATTTAATACGACCTACCACCGACAGAGTTCGTGAGACGTTGTTCAACCTGCTGAATAATAAAATTTCGTTCGAAGAGATAAAAGTGCTGGATATTTACGCCGGCTCCGGTGCACTCGGTTTTGAATGTTTAAGCAGGGGCGCTGCCGAAGTTCACTTTGTGGAAAAGAATTATGTGATATATAAAAATCTCCAATCGAATATCGAAGCACTTAAAGTGAATGACGAATGCACGATATTCAAAATGCCGGCTCTAAAATTTTCGCAAATGCCAGCTAAACAAACGTACGATTTGATATTAGCCGATCCGCCGTTCTTCAAAGATGATATATATAAAGTAGTTGATAATTTGCTTAAGAACGGATACTTTGAGGAAGAAACGATTATGATAATAGAAAGATCAATCCAAACAAAAGAAAAAGATATTAATAACTTTAATGTTGAACCGTTCAAGATAATAGGAGACGCGTGTCTTTACGAAATAACTTTGCGATAGCAGCAGCACTATTCCTTTCTTTAACAACTGCGAATTTGTTTTCCCAGACATTTCAAAGAGAGTTGAACAATATTCCCGTAACCGATGGAGAAGGTTTATTAATAAACACATTTACCGGAGGCATAAATAATTTTGAATATCAGCTAATAGACATCGATGCCGACAACGATTTTGATATTGTGTTTTTAGACAGCGACGGCACTTACGGTTGGTACGAAAACCAGGGCACTACAGCTTCTCCCGATTATCTCTATTCACTCACTCCTTTGCCGGGGCTTTCACTATCGGAGTGGTTTTATTTTGTTGATATCGATAACGATTCCGACTTCGATTACTTTACAGCTAATAACGACAGGATTTCATTATTCGAAAATACAGGTACCGCCTCATCACCGGCTTTTCAACTGGCACTCGATACTGTTTATTCGAATGAAGGCAATCCCATTTTTAGTGAGTTCGGGAGCAACCCGGTTTTTGCCGATATCGATAATGACGGCGATTACGATTTTTTCACCGGCAACTCTTCGGGCACGG
>JAJRSV010000303.1 GCA_024278655.1 Bacteroidota bacterium
CAATCAGCGCATCAATTTTATTCCCTACAGCAACGCCGTTAGCATCCGGTTGCTTTAATACATCGATAAGAACCGCACGATGCCAGTTTGCCGAAGTTATAATATATTCTTCTTTGCTTGTTAACAAGACATCAGCAAGGTCGCTTACTTTAACAGGTATTCCGTTTCGCGATGTTAGCACGGTGTTTTTAATATCGTCAACCGTGTAAAGCAGATCGTTTTGAAATCCGAGATGAATACGGTATTTATCCGTTATTTTTCCTAAAAACTTTACGTTGTTTATTTCCTTCAAACTCCGTTCGATAGTTAACGGAGATATTTTATAAAGGGCGAGCTTTTCCGGTTTTAACTGAACCCAAAATTCCGGTCGTTCGCCGCCGACAATCTCAATCCTGTAAACCCCGCTAACTCCAGAAAGCATCGGACGAATTGTAAACTCTGCAAGATTCCTTAATTGCCTCTGGCTCCTGACACCGGAATAGATTGCGTAACTCAGCATAGGATAAGCGCTTGTTGTCATCCTCTTAACTAAAATACCCGTGCCGGGCGGCAGCTTTCCTCTTACATCGCTTATTCTTGCCTGAACCAACTGGTAAGCTTGCATCAAGTCGATATCCCAATCGAAATACAATTCAATCTCAGCATAACCCCGGCTCGTTTTCGAGCGTACGATTCTTACTCCTTCAACATTACGCAGCGCATCTTCCAGCGGTTTGGTTGTTGTTATTTCCATATCGGTCAATGGTGCGTAACCGCGTTCAACCTGAACTAAAATTCTCGGGAAAGTTGAATTGGGAAAAACTCCTGCCGGCATAGAAGTTAAAAGCGCAATGCTGCCGATTATTAATATTCCAAGTACAAAAAGTACCGCAAGACGATAACGAAGGACAGCTTTTATCAGCTTTTCCATCAGCGCATTACCTCCACTTGCATTCCGTCTTTCAATTCATAATTACCAAGAACAATTATACTGTCGCCGGTACTCAAACCGGATTTTACTTCCAGTACATCTGCATTTTCAATACCGGCTACTATATTTTTATGAATTGCTTTTCCATTCTTTTTGATAAAGACAAAGTAACCGCCGGAGTTTTCCAGAACCGAGCTGCGCGGAATGAGTAAAACATTTTTAGCCGATTGCAAAACTATTTCAACCTTAGCAAACAAACCCGATTTCAAAAGACGCCCCTGATTCAGCAGTGAAGCCCGTATCTGTGCCATTTGTGTTTTATCGTCAACAGTGCTGTTTATCGTTTCAACTTTTGCATAGAATGTTTTTCCCTTAATATCGGGGAACGTGATTTTTAACTGCTGTCCGATTCTTACATTTTCTAAATAATTTGCCGGAAGCTGTCCCCATAAATAATAAACCGAATCATCCAGCAGAGTAAGTATTGTTTCGCCGGCGGAAATCACGTCGCCGGAGTAATGATATTTTTTGGTTATGATTCCGTTGAAAGGCGCACGAACAGGATACGGAACAATCTCATCCTCCTGCCCTTTATTTAACGAATCCTCCGGCACAACCCTCTGAAGTGCCTCCGCCTGCGGGCTTTGAATAAACGCAACCGTTTCTCCTTTTATAACCCTGTCGCCTTCCGATAAATTCAAATTCAAAATTCTGCCTGCAAACTGGCTGCTTAATTTCGTTTCCTGTTTCGGCAGAAGTTTTCCGTAAATGGTTATTGCTTTTTGTGTGTTTCCCTTACCGGCAACAAAAACCTTAACAGGCACTTTAAATTCCGACACATTATTTTTTATCTGAAAGTGTGCGCCAATCTCTCCCGCATTCTGACTTTCACGTTTGCATGCAAACAACAAGGACAAAACAGCCAATAAAATAATCAACCGGTTTTTCATTCTATTACCTCCGGCTTACCGATTAGGTTTTCTATTTGTAATTTAATTTCGTAAAGAGTAAAAATTAATTTTTCTTTCGATGCTTTCGATTCGATGAGAACTTTTTGTGCAAGAAGAACATCAGTGTTTGTTGATATTCCTGCCTTGTAGTTTATCAATGTAAGTTCATAAGTTTTTTGTGCCTGGGCAATTGAAGTGTCTTTCAATGCAAGAAGCTTCTTAAGATTATTCATCCGGTTCACAAGCGATTTTAATTTCGTTTCAAGCTCGAGCAAAAGAGTTTGTTTGGTAGATTTTATTGCTTCGGCTTTCAGGATTAATGACTGCGATTTGTTGCTTCGTGCACCCCAATCGAAAACCGGAATGAGCAATCCGCCGTTGATTGTATTGTAATTACCTCCCGACGTGGGATCACTGTCGAAAACGTAACCACCTCCCAAATATATTTTAGGCATTCTGCTGCTGCCGATTAAATTTGCCTGAACATTCGCCAATTCTATTTGCTGATCTAAAATTGAAATTGCAGGATTGAACTGCCGTGCTTCTTCGAGGAGTGAATCGACCGAATAATTTTTTCCGAAAGAAAACTCTTCGGGTGTTTCTAATGAATCGGACGATGAAATATTAAACCCGGTAAGATTCGAAAGTTCTATCTGCCATGTTTCTATTTCGGATTGTGCAGCAAGCACTTCTTCCTTAGCACGGGAAAGTGCCGCCTGTGTGAAGTAAAAATCCAACCGTTTGATTTGCCCGATATCATAAAGTTTTTTGTTAACTGAAAGATGATGTTCGAGATAGCTTTCGGAAAGCTTTGCAATGTTTAATGTTTTCTTTGCATTAATCAACCTGTAATAAGCATGCTTTACGCGGTAAATTAAATCGAGTTTGTTTTGAAGTGACTTGTACCCGGCTATCTTTTCTTCGGCAATTCCGGTTTGCTGCAGTTTGCCGGTCCACTTCCCCATATCCCATACAAACTGTAATTGGTTACTCAGCGTCCGGTACTCATATTCATTATAAACATTGTAACCGCCATGAAAAATATAATCGAGTTCGGGTAATAATTCGTTCTCCAGACTCATTGTATTCGCAGTTTTGCTTTCCTCCATTTTTCTGAACGAGTCTACGGAAGGATGATTTACAAGCGCCGAATCGATACAGGTTTTTAATGTGATTACTCCCCTGCCCTGTGCCTGTAACGATGAAGTAAAAAATAAACTAATGAGAAAAACCGTTAAAATTATCGAAAGATATTTTTTCATTTTTCCGTTTGATTGTCTTTTTAATTTCGAAAAAATATTTTGCCGCTAATGTGCAAATCATTCGCGCATTAGCGCTAATTTAATTTTTTAATAATATCTTCATCTTAATTTATAATACCAGTTCTGTACATCTTCTGTTCTTCAAATAATTTCATAACACAAAGCGCCAGATTAATTTTGTAAGCACGGTTGTGTCGGTCGAGCGCCAGGAATGTCCGCTTGTATCGTACGATTGATTGATGACAAAGTAAAAATTAGTCCCCGGCTCAGGAATCCAGTTAACACGAAAGTTCAGAATAATTTCATCCTCATCGTTGTTCCACTGTCCGAAAACGCTGCCGAAAAGATCCGGGCTGATTGCAAGGTTAATTCTTCCGCCGAATTCGTTTACTGTAAAACTTCCCTGCGGAAGTGTAATCAGGTTATGCGTAAAATCGGAACGGATGCTGATGTTGCTGTTTATCTGGAATGTAGCACCGACGGCATATTCGGTTCTTGTGCCCGAATAAAAATCACCCCACTGAGTAAATATATATCCGTACACCGGACGACCTTCAAAAGTTTCCAACTGAAGTTCGTAACGTGTAAACCAATATTCGGCGGCGGGTATAACCACGCCTTCGTGAATTTCAAAATCTTCGGTTAATTTTTCTGCACGGCGCTGAATGTTTGCTTCGAAAAACTCGCCGCTTTTTGTTGTAAAACCCAGCGGTCTGAATTCAGTCCACAGCGACTGAAGCTCGCGGGTTTTATCGTCGATGTAATAGTTAAAATCGAAAGGTTTAAAAACCAATCTTTGAATCCACGGCAGGAATTCCGGGCGGGGTTTTATCCGGAGATCGGCATTATACATCTGATAGTTGGTTCTCCGCAAAAAACCTGTTTCGGGATTAAAGCTTTCCTCCGACCTGTCCCAGATTGCGGAAAAGTCTATAAGGTCATTCGGGTAATCGATAAACACCCTGCTTGCCAAACCGGTTTTAACTGCTGCATCGGATGTGTAGCTTTGAGCAACCGCACCGCCGAATGAAAAATTTTTATCTCCGAACATATCCGAAGTGGAGTAAAGAAAATCGGCACCGTAAACCGCGTTTTGCCTGCCCGGTTCTATTTTACCCACACCTATTAAACCCACAGTCGATTGATGAAAAATATCCTGCTTCCATCTGAGCACGGTATAATTGGTAGAAGGAATAGAATCCTGACTCGCTGTTTGAATGCTCATACCGCCGAGTGTTGTGTTTCCGGTTTTTCCCAACAGACGGGCACCTGCAATTATCGGAATAGTCGAACGGTCGGGAGCCAAACCGATTCGCCTGCTGTAAAACGGGCGGATGCTGTACCCCAATCCGAAATCAAAATAGTCTTTCCCTTCAAGAAAGAATTCTCTTTTCTCGGGATAGAATAAAGAGAACCGCGTTAAGTTAACCTGCAATTGATCCGATTCAACCTGTGCAAAATCTGTGTTGATAGTCAGGTTAAGTTTCATCGTAGGAGTGATTAGATAATTTATATCGGCGCCGATGTTTGAAGTAAAATTGCTGCTTTCATTTTCATGTTTCTCTACGCCGGCAATACCGTAAGGTTTTAATTCAACAAGCGTAACTCCGCTAATGCCTTCAATTCCCACTAACTTTCCCGCACGCGAAACCTGTCTTATGTTATAATCCCGTGACCAGCCCTGCCACAAAACCTGCTCGCGTTTTCTTCTTATGTTTCGCTCAAAGTTTATTCCCCAAACCTGATTTTCTTTTGTGTTGAATTTGAACGTGGAAAATGGAATCTCAAACTCGGCAAACCAGCCCTCGTTTGTAATTTTTGTTTTAACATTCCATACACCGTCCCAAGCCCTGTTTACCAGGTTACCGTTGTTTTGCACCAACGCATCGAAACGTGCACCGTTCGGATTAGTAACGAATAAGTAACCGTTGCGTTTATCGTTATAGGTATCGATAATGAATTTAAAGTTATCATCGGTGCTGTAATTAAAATCCCTCTTCATTTGCTGGGCAACAATTTTCGAAGGGTCGCTATCGTAGCACCAAACACCTATGTAAAGATTTTCTTCATCATATAGGATTGCCACTTCGGTATGTTCAGTAGCAGGTTCTCCCTCATTCAATTCGCGCTGTGTAAAATTTGAGATGTGCTTTGCCTGCTGCCAAACGCTTTCGGAAAGTTCACCGTCCAATTTAACCGGCTTATTAATTTTATAAGCACTGATTACTTCCGGCAAACTTGTTTGTGCTATGCCGGAACCGGCAAACAAAAAAAGAATTGCAAATACAAATGTTACCCTGTTTAATCTTTCCATAATTTAACCGGATTACACTACCGGGTATAATACCCAAATCCTGCTTGTACTTATTAACTAACTATTTGTACTTTTCAACGGTAAAGTTATCGAACGAAGTAACCGCATCGGCTTTGGTCCATAAGCCAACGCCTCCGGATTCCGGGAAAGTATTATCATCCACTTCGAGATATTTTTCACCGTTCAGGTAACCGGTAATATGATTTCTGTTTTGTATTATTTTCAGCTCATACCATTTACCGGCGGGCAGCTTTACGCGTGCGCTTGCCAGTATTTTTCTTGCTTCATCTTTTACGTAATAAATGCGGAAATTATTTTCCAACGGGTTGTAACGCGAAATGTAGTAATTGCCTTTATCCTGTGCACGCCATATTACACCGCCGCCTTCATCTTCAATTCCAGTGTTGGCTTTGAACATAACTTTTATTTCACCGTTCAAAAAATCGATGTTGTTCGTCCAGCAAAGATTAAACGTTCCGCCGAAATCGTGATTTGGTGAAGTCATTGCTAAAACTTTGTTCCCCGAAGGTGCGGTTTCGTCCTCAATAACCTGCCAGGTTGCCAGCGGACCTTTTTGATTCGTTGCTTCGATTTTCCATCCTTCGGGAAGTTTACCTGTATCGATGTTGTCGAATGTAAGTTTTATCGTGCCCGACCGGTTCTCATCCTGAGCAAAGAGTGATTGGTAACCGAATGTTGTAAAAATCATTAGTGTGATTAATAGAATCGTTCTTTTCATTTCAAGTTCCTCCTGATTTTTTAAATCATATCTTAATAACACATTTATGCCGGGGGCAGAATAATTCTGAACGAACTGCCTT
The DNA here is from genome assembly GCA_024278655.1 of Bacteroidota bacterium. GTDB lineage: Bacteria > Bacteroidota > Ignavibacteria > Ignavibacteriales > Ignavibacteriaceae > BMS3ABIN03. Next base: position 6,258 of record JAJRSV010000303.1, read on the forward strand.
TACCTGTTTCACTTTCAACGGTTAATTTACCTCCCTGAACCGTTACTGCCCAGCGTGCAATTGCCAATCCCAAACCGCTTCCTCCCATTTCCCGCGAACGCCCTTTATCGACGCGGTAGAAACGCTCGAATATTTTGCCGGTATGCTCTTCCGGTATCCCCGGTCCGTTATCGGTTACTTCGATAAAAGCATGATCGTTTTCCGCCGAACCGGTTTTAACAATTATCTCAGAATTTTCAGGTGAATATTTAATTGCATTATCAAGCAGGTTCAGCAATGCTTGCTTTAGCAGGGCACGGTCAGCGGTTACGGTAATATTTTTTTCGGCTTGTACAGTAATAGTTTGATTTTTCTCTTCGGCTAATGCCTGAATAAATTCCACTGTTTCCCGCACGAACGTATTCAGTTCGAGTTTCGTTAAATGCTTGCTGATTTTTTTTGCATCGGC
>JAJRSV010000304.1 GCA_024278655.1 Bacteroidota bacterium
AAAAATTAATTTGACATTTAAAATTAATTCGTTATTTTGGTTAGTGATTATTAACTAACTTAGTAAATGAGATGACTCAAAGACAAAACGAAATAATTAATGCTGCTATTCAGCTTATTGCTGAAAAAGGAATTCAGGGGTTGACGATTAAAAACTTATCCAAAGCAATAAAGGTTACCGAACCGGCTATTTACAGGCACTTTGAAAGTAAAACATCTATTCTGGTAGCTATTCTGGAGAACTTTAAGAACTTTACTGCCACAATATCTTCCGAAATATTGAGTAGGGATGAATCTGCCCTGGACAAAATATTTATGATTTACAGAGCTTACTACAACAAATTTACCGAAACACCTTCACTGGTTTCAGTGATATTCTCTGATGAAATATTTAAAAACGATAAAAATTTATCAAAAAAAATTGCTTCGCTGCTAAGTGCCAACGAAGAAATGTTTTGTTCTATTATTAAAGAAGGTCAAAAGGCGAAAGAAATAAGGAACGATATTGACAATAAACAGATTGCCCTAATTATAATGGGTGCAATGAGACTATTGGTTAAAAAATGGGAGACCAGTGCTTATGCTTTCGATCTTAAAAAAGAGGGAAAAAAGTTGTTCAATGCCATTAAAGCGATAATTCAAAAATAATTTTTTATATGTAAGGTTAGTGAATGTTCACAAACTTAAAAGAAAAACAAAATGAAAAAAAGCAGAATACAAATAATAACCGTTTTAATACTTCTTTTAATTACCGGTTGTGTTAAGAATAAAGAAGAAAAGGATTCGGTAGATGTTGTAAATAAAAGCAAGACAACCATTGCGGAAGAACTAAAGCTGCCTGCAAAATATAAGGAATTGTTAACAGCAGAAATGATGAAGATTCAGAGTGCAATGCAAACGCTGCTGCCCCTATTAACAGCAGGAAATAGTGATGCCGCTGATTTGTCTATGCAAATTCACAACAGCTTTATATTAAAACAATCACTCACTAAAGAAGAGCTTAAAGAATTAATAAGCTTGCTTCCAAAAGATTTTGTGAAACTCGACCGGACATTTCATGCCGATGCAAAAGCATTGGCTGATGCCGTAAACCAAAGTGATTTTAATACTGCGGGAAGGATTTACGGTAAAATGATTTCTGGTTGTATTAACTGCCATTCCCGTTACGCTTCAAAAAAGTTTAGCGGTTTAACTAATTCGGAAATAAAAGACTAAAAAGGAAAATAAATGGAATCCATATTAAAAAAAATACTCAAAGTTCCTTATCTCGTTTTTATTGTAATTGCTGCAACAACCGTCTTCCTGTTTCTTCCGATGAAAGATAACACAAGGATGGAAACGAACCTTGATAAATATATGCCCGCTGATCATCCGGCATTTATTTACAGCGATAAAGCTGAAGAATGGTTTAATATTAAGGATGGGATAATTATAGCTGTAGAAAATAAAGACGGTGTTTATAATACCGGCACTTTAACTATAGTTAAACAATTAACCAAAAAGCTTCAGAAAATGCCGGAGATAGAAAGAGACGATGTTACATCGCTTTATACGGCGGATAATATTATAGGAACCGAAGACGGAATGGACGTTAGGGCTTTCTTTAAGAAAGTACCAAAGACTAAAGAAAAGCTTGAAGAGCTCCGCCAAAAAGTCTTGACGAACGAGATGGTGTACGAAAGACTTGTTTCGAAGGATGAAACGGTAACCGTTATAATAGCGGAAATAAATGATGATGTTTTTACACAGGAATTTTATAATAAGATTCTTGCCGTTACCAAAGAGTTCGAAAATAATGAAAACAAAATGTATGTAGCAGGACGACCGATTGTAGAAGGCACACTTGCACTCCTCGGTCCGGAAGATATGAAAAGAATGGTGCCGATTGTATTACTTGTAATTATTCTTGTTCTTTATTTAACGCTGCGGAGTGTAAAGAGTACGGTTTTAACAATGCTCGTTGTTTTTATTAGTACGCTTTGGGCTTTCGGGTTAATGGCATTGGTTAACATCCCGATTTATTCGGTCTCTACAATGATTCCCGTAATGCTTATTGCTATTGGCGTTGCGGACGGAATACACTTGTACAGCCATCTTCAGCTTTATATAAGAAAACATCCCGAGACCACAAAAAAAGAAGCGGTGGTTGATATGCTCCGGAGTATGTGGAAACCGGTTGTTATCACTTCGGTTACAACAGCGGTCGGTTTTATTTCGCTGCTTACTTCACAGGTTTATCCGATAAAGTATTTCGGAATTTTCACCGCGTTCGGTGTGCTTGCTGCAATGGTTTTTTCGCTGGTATTAATTCCCGCAGGAATAATGATCTTCGGGCTGCCGAAAACCAAACCGGTTAAGGATAATAAAAAACATAACAATAAGTTTGCTTATGATTTTGCGGAAAAAGTTCTTAAGCACAAAACCGTAACCTTGTTCATTACAATAATTCTTGTTGCTGTTTCGATAATAGGCATTACTAAAGTTTGGATTGATTCCAGCTTTCTGGAAAAGTTTGAAAAAGACAGCGACATTGTACTTACCGATGCTTTCATCAACGAACACTTCGGCGGAACTTCAACCATCAATCTTATTTTAGACAGCCAGGAAGAAGATGCATTCAAAACTCCTGAAATATTAAGGATAGTAGATAAAATGCAGGATGTAGTTGAAGGGAAACTTCAGGTTGTCGGTAATTCATTTTCGCTTGCAGATTATCTGAAGAGAATGAACAAAGTAATGCACGCCGATGATGAAGCTTACAACACAATCCCCGATTCGAAAAACCTTGTGGCGCAATATCTTCTGCTTTACGAAATGTCCGGTGATCCGGATAATCTTTGGAAAGTAGTAAACTACAATTACGCAAAGCTGAACGTAACCTTCCAGTTAAAAAGCGATAATTCAAAAGCTATCAATTCGGCTCTCGAAGTAATTCACACATTCGAAGATGATTTTAAGAAGCACGGCATTACAATGAACTATGCCGGTTCAGGATACAAAGCACTTGTGTTCACCGATTTAATTCTTGAAGGACAGATAATGAGTCTGATTATGACTCTGATTATAGTAATAATATTACTCGCGATTATGTTCAGGAATATAAAGTTAGGTTTAATCGGTTCGGTTCCTATTTTAATTACTGCAGCCATAAGCTTTGGACTGATGGGCTGGCTCGGCATTCCGCTTAACACTACCACGGCGCTGCTTTCCAGTATTGCAATAGGAATTGGAATTGACTACGCGGTTCACTTTATCGAGCAGTACAGAATAAACTCCGTATCAAACGATAAACTTGTTACCGCTCAAAAAACCATGGCACATTCGGGCAGGGCAATTCTGTTTAACGCAATTGTTGTAATTGCAGGATTCCTTGTTCTGCTCTTCTCCGTATTTCCTCCCAACAGGGAACTCGGATTCCTGGTATCATTTAATATGTTCGTTTCCTTTGTAGGAACACTTACAATAATGTTAATACTTCTGAACAGATCAAATATTTATTTCGAAAAACAAAAAGAAGGAAAAATAAAATGAAGACTATAAAATTAGCAGGATTATTAATCCTTGCACTTGTTGTATCGAACCTGAAAGTTTTCCCGCAGGAGATAACGGGATTGCAAATAATCGAAAACGTTTACAACAGACCGGTCGGTGAAGATATGACAGCCGATTTGACTATGACGCTGATTAATTCCAGCGGGAATGAACGTGTACGAAAAATCAAACAATTTTCAAGAGACTTTGGTGATGTGGAAAAGAAAATTATGTTTTTCGTTTCACCGGCGGATGTTAAAAACACATCGTTTATGAACTGGAGTTACGATGAGGAAGGTAAAGACGACGACCAGTGGATATACCTACCGGCTTTGAAGAAGACAAAGAGAATTTCGAGCGACAGTAAAGGCGATTACTTTATGGGCTCCGATTTCACTTATGATGATTTGGGCGACAGGAAACCATCTGATGATACACACAAGTTACTTCGCGAAGAAAAGATAAACGGCGAAGACTGTTACGTGGTTGAAAGCATCCCTAAAGATCCTGATTATATGTACTCAAAGACAGTTACGTGGGTAATTAAAGATAAATGGATTGGTTTAAAGAAGGAGTTTTACGATGAAGACGGTGTGTTGCTGAAAATACTTCACGTAAAAGATTACAAGAAAATAAACGGTTTCTGGATTATTGTTGATACAGAGATGGAGAACGTACAGAAAGATCATAAAACAGTAATGGAATTGAGAAACATAAAAATAGACACTGGAATTTCGGATTCTAAGTTTACTGAAAGAATGATGACAAGAGGAATATAATGTAAAGTAGTTAAACAGGTTCCGTTACTCCGGGACTTGTTTCAATTATCCATAACAAAATGATAAAAGAAAATGAAAAGAATAATTTTTTTAGTCGTAGTAATAGCATTTATTCAAAACATCAATGCACAGAATCCCGACTTTACAGGTTACTTGCGAAATTATTCGGGAATGCTTCTCGGCAACGGCTCTACTGATTTTATAATCCTGCAGAACACGTTTAATCTGAACATCGAGAAGAGGTTCGATAATTCCGCATTCAAAGTTAACCCGATGATATACCATTACATGTCCGATAGTTTATACTTCAGGTTACGGGAAGCGTATATGGATTTGTACTTCGATAATTTTGATATACGCGTTGGTAAACAGCAAATAGTGTGGGGCAAAGCTGACGGTGTTTTTATAACCGATATAGTTTCGCCAAAAGATTTATTTGAATTTTTGCTGCCTGAATTCGATGAAATAAGAAGAGGGGTAATCGGTTTGAAGTTAGATTATTATATAGGCAACAGCACACTTGAACTTGTATGGCTGCCGGTTTTTACGCCGACTAACCTGCCCGGTGAAAATTCTGCCTGGGCAGTAAAACCAAGCTTTCCGCTTCCGCCTTCTTTCGCCTATTCAAAGCAGGAAGTAAAAGCATCGCTGGAAAACAGCGAACTGTTTCTTAAGTATTCAACAATTTCGGAGAATATTGATTTTGAATTAATGGGCGGTTACATGTGGGATGATGATCCGACTCTTTTCAGCTCGGTATCAATCGACTCGGCAACAGGTAATACTAAACTAACCATCATTCCGGAACATAACAGATTAACCGTAGCAGGCGGAAGTTTCAGTATGCCCGTAGGTCCTTTTATCTTCCGCGGCGAAGGCGCTTATTACTGGGGCAAGTATTTCAATACGGTCAACCCGGCTCTGAATAGAGGAGTGATTCAGAAAGATTACATCCATTATATGCTCGGACTCGATTTTACTCTGTTCGATATTTACCTGAGTACACAATTTGTTCAAAGAGTTATAATGAATTACGAAGATATAATTCGTCCGACGGTATTGTTTAAAGGTGAAACAAACAATATGATGACGTTTCTGGCAAGCTATTCGATGATGAACGAAACACTAACACTCGAACTCTTTTCGTATTACGATTTCGAATATTCCAATGCGCTGATACGACCGAGAATTTTATACGACTATTCCGATTCCATTAATCTTCAGTTTGGTGCAAATATATTTACCGGCACAGAAGGTTTGTTCGGGCAGTACGATAAGAACGACATGATCTACGGAAGAATAATTTACAGCTTCTAACATTGTTCATTCAGATAAGGAAAATTTTATAATGAAATTCTTAAAAGTAATTAAAGTTGTTTTACTGATGTTAGTTGTTCTGAGTATGAACATATCTGCTCAGGCATCGGATGATAATAAAGATGCAATCTTAGGTAAATGGCTGATGCCCGATAAAATGGGAACTCTGGAAATATTTAAATGCAGCGAATTCTACTGCGGAAAAATTGTTGAGCTTGAGGAAAAGTCGGAAGACGGCGGACCTGTACTTGATGTTGAAAATCCCGATGAAACATTACGTAGTCGTCCGGTTTTAGGTTTGCAGGTAATGTCGGGTTTTAAATATGCAGGCGATAATACCTGGAGCGACGGTGTTTTTTATATACCGAAAAAAGGTAAAGAAGCATCGCCCGATTTTATTCTAGTCGACGAGGAGCACCTGAATATAGAAATATCATTTTTATTCTTTACAAAAACCGTTGAACTAACACGGATTAAAGAAGAACAGGCAAATAAAAAGAAGGGATTAAATAACAATGAAAATTTTAAATAAAGCTGCAGCAGCAGTTGCAGTTGTAATAGGTGGGATGGCGGTTATAGCAGGCACAAAAGTTTTAACCGGGGTTTCTGTTCCGGATTACGAGTATTTTGATGCGCTGGTTATTTACAATGTGGTAATGGGTGTTGTATCGCTTTTTGCAGGTTATCTCATCTGGAAAAACAAGGACGGCGCTTTACCGCTTGGTATGCTGATAACAGGTTTGCATATTCTTGTTTTGGCATTATTGTTAACGGTTTTTAATGATGTTATTTCATCACACAGCATAAGCGCAATGCTTATACGTTCGGTGGTATGGATTGCAATAATATTTACTGTCCGCTTAACCGAATCGCAAAAGAATAATGATGAAATCCTCATTTGAGAAACCCCTGCTGATTGAGTTTCTACAATAATATCATTATGTTTTAACCGGAACGATAACACACCTCGCAAATCTCCACTTTTACACAGCGAGGGGGAAGAGATACAGTATGCAGGAACTGGTATTAATGAAGCGCCGGAGAATTTTAAAGTATGATATCTCACAACAAATTAGGCAGTAATCTTGCAGATTGATAATATGTTATGTGATTGAAATAATGAAAGAATATATCAAATATTTTACTGAGATATCTGAGTTATGTCAAAGGCTAACAGATACATATAATGATTTATCCTTTGATAAAGATATCGATGCAACAGAGGTTATGACTTTAACATATCTAAAGCTTGTAAATATTAATACCAAATCGATAGCTATACTGCTCGAAAATGATTTGTATATTCCAACAATCTTAATTTGTAGAAATATTATCGAAGCATTTTTCAATCTAAATTGGGTGTTTGAAGTAGAATCGCAAGATGAAAGAAGAGAACGAGTTTATAGATTAGAAGGAGAACCATATTTTAATTTTGAAAAAGAATTAAAATTAATGGAAGAGGAGCAAAAGAAAGATAAAACAACCTGGAGAAAGGAAGTTGTTGAAGAACTTCGAAATATGACTACTCAAGAAATGAAAGAATTTCCTCACCTAGTGACAAAGGATAAAAATGGAAATTTAGTTTTCAAAACCCCACCAAATTTCGCAGATAGAATGGGAATGCACAGACTTAAATTTTATCATATTTATAGATTCACTTCATTTTTCACTCATCCAACTCCAAGACTGAAGGAATTTTTATTAAATGATTCTATTAATGAACAAACACCTTTGGAATATATTAGTGAACCTCTATCGCAGATGTATACTTATATAATACTTTATATTTTTTCTATTATGGAATATTCCAGAAAATTATTTCAGGATATTTCATCAGATTTTAAAGATGAAAGAGAAGCAATTATTAATAGAATTAAAGAGATCCTGCATGAATTAAATAAAAATTATTTCGGTTTTGGAGAAGAAACCATATAGCGCGTACTTCAACTCACCATTGTTTTTACATTTGGCATTTACTAAAGATGTCCTGACTTATGGCTGCGATTTTAGCCAAAACGCGTTACCCCAACCTATAAACCTCCACAGCGCTTGCAAAACCTTTTACATTAACATTTCCCAAAGATTTAAATTCAGCACCTTCCGGTTTTATGTTATCGATAACGTCTTTCGAAACGATTACGGAAGTGTTAAACTTTTTGTTCAACTGTTCCAGTCTGGAAGCTAATATGACCGTGTTGCCTGTTACGGAGTATTGCTTTCTGTCTTCAGTACCGACGTTACCCGTAACAACCTCGCCGCAGTGAATTCCTATGCCAACGTTTGTCTGCCTTATTGAACCGCTCTTGTTTTTAATGTTCAACTGCCGGATGATTTCCTTTGCGGCTTTAACCGCATGCAGCGAGTGGTCGGGATCTTCGACCGGCGCACCGAACGTTGCCATAAAACCGTCGCCTAAAATCTGGTTCACGATTCCGCGGTGCTGTTTAACAATATCAATCATAAAACTAAGCACATCGTTCTGGTACTTGTTAATTTCTTCGGGGGTTTTCCCTTCGCAGAAGTTCGAGAAGTTACGAATATCGAGAAACATAATTGTTGCTTTACGCTTACGGCTTGTAATTTTTAAGTTGTTTCTTATAAACTCATCAACAATTTCTTTCGATACCTGCTGACCGAAAACCCGTTCGAGATTATCCCTTTCCTGAATAGTGCGGTATGATGAAAGAATGTTCTTCCTGATTTTTAACGAAACAAATCCGGCGACAACTCCTGCCATCAATAAAAACAATGACTTTGCAACGTATATGGGGAACATATTAAGTATAGCTAACTCGCCGCTGAATGTAAATTTGTTATGATAGAAAAGTGCAAGGATAAGATATTCCAATGCGGCAACAAATCCGGCAAATATGCTCAGCTTTATATCCAGATCGAAAATGGAAAGCATGATAAATAAAAAGTAAAAGAAAACAACGGGACTGATTAAAGCGGTTGCCGGATTATAAAGTGAAGCAAAAACAATTATAACCACCGAAGGAATGCTCGTTTCGAAGAATGTGTTCCCGTATAAAAATATTAAATATCTCCGCCTGCTTTTCTTAAACCATATTGCCTCGTATTTTCTTATAAGCATAGCCCTTATCAGCAGAACAAGCAGAATAAGTATAAACCATTGAAGTGGTTTGATGAGGTTGGATTCAAATACGTTCAGATAATATGAGTTGATAGCAATCGATAGAAGCATTACAACCAAAATTCCGGACAGAAGCAGTCCCCTGAATTTTTCGCTTCTTAAAATCTCGTCCTGTATTAAATCTTCGAATTCGCTTTTAACTTTCTCTTTTTTCATATCGCTGCTTACTCTAATCTCTTTTTAAATTGCAGCGAACTTATTGTTAGAATTGTTACTCCCATTAAAAACAACACGAGCACGTTACC
>JAJRSV010000305.1 GCA_024278655.1 Bacteroidota bacterium
AACACCGTTGATCCTGCAATAACCGGTGCCGATATAAGAGTTTGGCTCGGCGATTCGGTTTATGTTTTCCGCGATACTTCGGTTGTCAGGAATGATTCTTCGCGTTATAATACTCCGTTTTATTTTTATTATAACAATAACTTTAAGATTAAAGAAAACCAGACTATTGAAGTTGAAGTGCTGTTGCGCAACGGAAGAAGGTTAAGGGCGAGCTCAAAAACTCCTTCGGAAATAAGATTCAGCGATGAAAGTGATGTTATAATTCCGGCAGTGGGAAGCAACCTTGTTAAGTTTATATGGAACCTTCAGGATGAAGGGATATTCTTTGCACCGAAGTTAAGAATAAGATATAAGCAGAATATTGGCGGCAACATTGTTGAAAAGTATAAAGACGTTCCGGTAAAATATATTAACAGAGATGGTGTTTTAACTCCCGTATTTCCCGTGCCTTCCAATAGTCCTTCGGTTATTTATCAAACAAATGCAATTACGCGTGCACTGGAAGAGATATCGGCAGGAGACCCGAATAAACAGAACTATACGATTTATCAGAAGCCAATATTTGGTGTTGCCGCATTCGATTTAAATCTTTCGAGGTATGTTTCATCAACCAATCAACCTTTCGATGATTTAACGGTTACGGTTAACGAATCGGATTTTACAAATATCGAAGGCGGCTTGGGAATATTCGGTTCATATATAAAAGAAAATTATACGACAATTAAATTTCAGAGCGGTTATATCCAATCATTCGGTTACAATATAATTTTAGATGAATAAGTTTAGATTACATATTTTAATTGCTGTAACGGTGCTATTGTTAGCCGGATGCGATAAGGAAGTTTCGCGCACGCCGGTTGCACCGCCTCCGCCCGAGGGTTTTGTTTTTGTTCAATCAACTCCGCCGGGTTTTGCAATTTATCAGAACGGGAAAAACACCGGAAGATTTACACCCGACACTCTTCGTTTTCTTGAGCCGGGTGATTATCAGATAACTCTTAAAAAATTATACTGGAAGGATACAACGCTTACGGTTACCGTTACTGAAACCGAACTCGCTATAGTTAATGTTGACTTCTTATCTAACGATTCAATGTTTGGAGATTTGGTTTTCTTTTCCAATCCTCCCGGTGCGCAGGTAATACTTAACGATTCGCTTTTGAATATTACTACACCCGATACGTTAACACATTTGTTTCCCGGAAAATATAATGTTAAGTACCGCTTACATAACTTCCGCGACGAAAGCTTCGAAGCAATTGTAGAGAGCAGCAAGAGAAAACTTTACAGTGCTTCCCTGCGCGATACTTCGGTGTGGGTCGATTTTCAGGTATTCAATTCTGATATTCCTTCAAACTCCCTCAGTGTAATCACAATTGATAATAACGGTACTATCTGGATCGGTTCGTTCGATGCCGGACTGATAAAATTCGATCGTGTGAATTTTACAAACTTCACAAAGATGAATTCACCTTTGCCGGATAACAGGATAAACTCTTTAACCGTTGATGCACAGAATAAATTATGGATTGGAACCAACTTCGGCTTAGCCGTGTACGACGGATCAAGCTGGGTTATTTATAACCAAACAAATTCCGGTATTCCTACAGATGTTATAAATTCGGTTAATTTCGATGATTCGGGTATCGCGTGGATTGGTACTTCCGGAGGTCTGGCGAAGTTTGACGGAGTTAACTGGCAGGTATTTAACGATGCTGATTTCAGAGTTTGGGCTATGGATTCGGATGTTGATAATTCGGGTGTGGTTTGGGCTGGTACGAAGGAGGCAGGAATAGTTAAGTTAGAAAATAATTCACTCATATTTGTACCCGATTCAATCTATAATTATCCAACCGAGAGAATTTCATCCGTCGAAAAAGATATGTTTGGGAACATTTGGTTTACACATCTGCCCGACAGCGCAAGGAGAAGCGGAGCTTCGTTTTGGGATGGTAGCCAATTTAACAACTTCTTTCTCGGAACCGCCAACAATAATGTGAACCATATTTTTATAGATGATGAAAATAATAAATGGGTAAGCACGTGGGAAGGATTTTTCTTTCTCGATCAATCCAATAATGTTCAATCGTTTACTACTTTCAATTCACTTATTAGTTCAGATGTTGTTAACGCATCGGTAAGAGATGCAAACGGTGTGCTTTGGATAACAACCGCAGGCGGTGGATTGAATAAGTTTAAATTTTAGCTGTCGCGCCAGATAGAGTCCACCTTGGTTGCTTACTCGAAATTAATACTATTGGCAAAATTCAAATAGTTGATTATTCTGTGAAGTTCATCTACAAGGTGGACTCTATCTGGCTTGGTTTGGAAGAGAACAAAATAAATTCATCAACACTCTTAAACTTTTGCATTATAACAGATGTATCAATCAGTGTTCCCGATCTTTGACCAATGTAGTCTCTGTAACTGGAAAACTCCCAATCTCCTATTTCCTTTACAAGTCCCAATCTTAAGGGATTCTGATGAATGTAGTTTGTTACAGTTAAGAGATAGCTTTCGTCTGTAATTAACTTTGTCTTTGTATGGTTTTGGAATAAGCTTCCCGTTCTTTTATAAGCTTTATTAATTGCTTTTGTATAGGAACTTAATAAGATGCCAATATTGTTTTTTATTAAATCGGTTTCGTTTGAAATAACATAAATCAGAAAATGGAAATGAGTCGGCATTAAACAATAGGAAAGAGTGGTTACGTATTGGCTGATATACTTCCTGTATTTCTTAAGAAAGTAGAAGTAATTCTTCCGCTCTTTGAAGACAATCTCTTTGTTGTTAGAGCGATTGTAGAGATGGAAGTATTTATTGGTAATTAACTCCATGCAAAGTCGAGTCCACCTCAAATATTATCTCAAAAATATCAACTGTTGCAAAATCTTAAAATTAATTTACTATTTCAAATTAATCTACAAGGTGGACTTGACTTGGGAAGTGCGCCGCCGCAAATTCACAATGTCGAGCCCACCTCAAATATAATCTCGAAAATATTACCTATTGTAAAATCTCAATATGTGTCTACACTGTCAACTTCATCTAAAAGGTGGACTCGACATCTGCGACTTTAAAAACAGAATCAATCACTGTCCCATCAACCCACTTAATAATTGCAATGACTTTATTCTTATACACCTTCGGCTTAGCAGGTGTGCCGCCGCAAATT
>JAJRSV010000306.1 GCA_024278655.1 Bacteroidota bacterium
ATAATCTTTCATTCAGCAACCTCTGAACCGATTCCAATTGCGAGCGTTTAATATCGGTCTTGAGTTCGAGCGTGATTGTTCTTACCAGTCCGGATTTAATAGTAATCACAATCAAAATTCTCGATGAAGTTAAGCTGATAATTTGCAGCTTCTCTAAAATGCCGGAATCGAGATCCGGGTAAGTAACGCACGCAAGCTGATTTGTAATTGTGCTAAGCAGCTTCGAGGTTGACTTAATCAGTTCGTCCTTGTCTTCAACACTTGTGTGAAGCGCTTTTTCAATCAAACCCTTTTGCGAAGATTTTATTTGCTTTACTTCCATCAGCGAATCGACATAATAGCGGTAGCCCTTGTCGGTGGGCACTCTGCCCGCCGATGTATGCGGATGATTGATAAAACCGGATTCTTCCAGGTCAGCCATTATATTTCTTACCGTCGCAGGCGAAATTCCCATATCGTACTTCTTCGTAATATTCCGCGAACCAACCGGTGCCGCAGTTAATATAAACTGCTGTACGATTGATTTAAGAATATTTTTCTCCCGGTCGCTTAATTCTTCTGTGTTTTTTTGTCTGCGCATGGTAAATTTTTTATAGTTCAAGTTTGCAAATATATTAAATTAGAAGGATAAAAATTATGCCACTAATCATCCCTTTTAAAATCCGGATGCTTAACCGCCGTAATTAAGATGAATTAAGTGTGAAATGGTTTCGTAAATGCGGTTTGTTGTTTTTATCCCGATTACTTTTGATTAAGAATTTAATAAATGGTAAATTTTGATGAATTATTGAATTTAATTTAAATCGACTGAAAGAGCTGATGAGCGAAACTTATAAAACGTCCGGTGTTGATATTGCTGCCGGTGAAGAGACTGTGGACAGGATTAAGCAATATGTGAAATCCACGTTCAACAAAAATGTGCTTACCGATATCGGTCACTTCGGCGGGCTTTTCCGGTTCGATACTTCTAAATTTAAAGAACCGGTGCTTGTATCGAGTGTTGACGGCGTCGGGACCAAATTGAAAATCGCCATTGAAGCCGGCAGACACGATACAATCGGGCAGGATTTGGTGAACCATTGCGTAAACGATATTGCTGCATGTGGTGCCGAGCCGCTGTTTTTTCTCGATTACATGGCTTTCGGAAAATTGCAGCCGGATACAGCCGCTGATATTGTAAAAGGATTTTCGGTTGCCTGCAAAGAAAACGGCTGTGCACTTATCGGCGGCGAAACCGCCGAGATGCCGGGTGTTTATGATGAGAATGATTACGACCTTTCCGGAACTATCGTCGGCGTTGTGGAAAAACCGGAAATTATAGACGGACGCAATATTAAACTAGGCGACTTGCTTATCGGGTTTCCGTCAAACGGGCTTCACACAAACGGTTACTCTTTGGCGCGTAAAGTTTTGCTCGAAAAATTTTCGTTAGATGAACACATCGACCTGCTTAACCGTACTTTAGCCGATGAGTTGTTAAGAGTTCATAAATCATATCTTCATTTAATTCAAGAGTTGAAGAAAAGCATCGACCTGAAAGGAATAGCGCATATTACCGGCGGAGGTATTGTCGGTAATACTTCACGAATTATTCCCGGGGGACTCAATCTTAAAATTCATTGGGGCAACTGGGTCATTCCGCCTGTGTTTAAACTCATACAGGAAACTGGCGGGATAAGTAACGAAGAGATGCGTAAAGTTTTTAATGTCGGTATCGGTTTAATTGCCGTTGTGCCGCGCGAACAGGAGGAGCAGACTCTGCAGGTTGCACTTTCGATTCAAGAACATGCACTTGTCGTTGGTGAAGTTGAATAATCCTGGTTTAATTTTAAACTCAATCTAAAAAAAAAGAAATGTTTGTAGATACACACGCACATCTATTCTATCCGAACTTTAAGGATGATATTGATGAAGTTATTAACAGGGCGAAGGAAAACGGTGTTGATTACATCCTTGTTCCCGCAACCGATTTAAAAACCGCCGAAGAGGTTATTGCCCTTACCGAAAAGTACGATATGCTTTACGGGGCTGTCGGCATTCATCCCCACGATACAAAGGAATGGGATTCATCTTTAATTCCCAAAATCGAGGAGCTGGCAAAGCACGAAAAAATAGTTGCAATAGGCGAAATCGGTTTGGATTATTATTACGATTATTCTCCCAAAGAAAAACAGATTCCTGCATTCAAAGAACAGATAGACCTTGCATTGAAGTTAGACCTGCCGATTATAGTTCACAACCGCGACAGCGATGAAGATATAATGGAAATAATCCGCAGTTATTGCAGCAGCGGATTGAAAGCACAGTTCCATTGTTACAACGGTACGGCAGAGGATGCGCGTGAATTGATTGATATGAATTATATGATTTCGTTTACCGGAAACATTACTTTCAAAAATGCAGACGACTTAAGAGCTACATTAAAGGAAGTAGATATCAATCACCTGTTGCTGGAAACCGATTCTCCGTTTCTTACTCCCGTACCTTTCAGAGGTAAACGAAACGAACCCGCTTACGTTAAATATGTTGCCGAAAAAGTTGCCGAAGTACACGGCTTAACCGTGGAAGATGTAGCACGGGCAGCATCGTTTAACACGTTCAGAATTTTCGGTATAGGCAGCGAACCGGAAACATCGTTCACTTATAAAATAGGGAACTCTCTTTATATAAACGTAACGAACCGGTGCAATGCGCACTGTGTTTTTTGCAGAAGGAAAGAAGACCCGTTTATTAAAGGTTACAATTTAAGAATGGATAAAAGTGAAGAACCGGATGCCGAAGTTTATATAAAGGAAATAGGTGACCCGACAAAATACGATGAAATAGTTTTTTGCGGTTACGGCGAACCGACTATTCGCTGGGATGTGGTAAAACAGATTGCACGATATGTAAAAGATAACGGCGGCAAAACACGGCTTAACACTAACGGACACGGCAGCTTTATTAAT
>JAJRSV010000307.1 GCA_024278655.1 Bacteroidota bacterium
AACTAATAGCTTAATATATAAATACGAATGTAAAAGATTGAGATGCATCTTTTACAAAACGTTCAAAAATAATTAAACAATAACGTAAATTGCATCAGCGAATTTTAAATTGTCGGTATCGATAAAGATATCTCAATCATTTACCAAACAAATAATAATCATTGAACCAAGATAAAAATAAAATATCTGTAATAATTATCACAAAGAACGAAGAAAAAAACATTCGTGAGTGCTTAAAGTCTGTTGAATGGGCTGATGAGATAGTTGTTGTTGATGCGGAAAGTGATGACCGTACCGTTGAGATTACCAAAGAATTTACGGATAAAATTTTCGTGCGGAAGTGGGAAGGATTTGCACCGCAGAAAATGTTTGCTCTTTCGCAGGCGGGTAACGAGTGGGTTTTAAGTATTGATGCTGATGAACGATGCACTCCCGAACTGAGAGATGAAATTTTATCTGTCGATTTGGAAAAGGCAGACGGGTACCTGATTAAAAGAAACAATCACTTTCTCGGTAAACTTATAACCGGCTGCGGATGGGGAAACGATTATCAACTACGGTTGATGAGAAAAAGCAAAGCAAAGCTTACTGATAATCTTGTGCACGAAGGATTTATGGTTGAAGGGAAAAGAGAGAAACTTAAATCGCCAATGAATCATTACACTTACGATTCACTTCATCAGGCATTGCAGAAAATAAATAATTATACAACGCTCGAAGCGAAAGAAAAATACCGTACAAAAAAAGTCGGGTGGTTTAGAATATTGTTCCAGCCAATAATTGCATTCTACCAGGATTTTTTTGCGCGCAAAGGTTACAAAGACGGGGTTTACGGATTGCTGGTATCGTTTCTGAATGCGCTGACTAAATTACAGGTACTTACAAAAATATGGGAGCAACGCAAAAATGGATGAAGCTAACCTGCCGAAGATTCTTATTGCTCCCAACAGCTTTAAGGAATGCTCCGACTCCGTTTCTGCTGCAAAGCTTATTTATGAATATCTTTCAGAAAAGATTAAAGCAGAGTATATTAAAAGTCCGGTTTCGGATGGAGGTGACGGATTCATTGATGTCTGCGAAGCAACTTTTAAAGGAAAAAGGATAACTTATACTATCTCAACGGCTTATGACGATTCTTTCATTAATTGCGATGTTTTGTATGTTCCTGAAAACAAAGAAATAATTATTGAATCAGCAGAAATATTGGGATTAAAGAAAATCCCGCTTGAAAAGAGAAATCCTATTTTATTATCATCAAAGGGATTAGGGGAATTATTTCAAAAAATAGCTGAAGATCTTTTTGATGGGAAGTTGGATGTGGGCAGTGTGGTAGTAGGAATAGGGGGAACCGGTACGATTGATATGGGAGCAGGTGCTGCTTCGGTATTCGGATTGAAATTGTTCGATGCAGAAAATGTTGAGCTTCCTGTTATTCCGAAGAACTTTATTGGAGCAAAATCAGTAAAATGGGAGCAGCCGCATTTACCGTTTAAAATTAACTGTATTCTTGATGTGAATAATCCTTTGCTTGGCGAAAACGGAGGGATAAGAATTTACGGAAAACAAAAAGGCGCGTCGGATGAGGATATTCAAATTATTGAAAAGGGAATTGAGAATATTCTTAATCTGTTGAAAGAACAGACCTCAGTAACTATCGATACTTTTTTGTCGGGTGCAGGCGGGGGAATTCCTGTTGGACTTAAATTGTTTTTCGGTTCTAAAGAAATTTACGGTGAAGAGTTTATACTCCAATCATTAAAACTTAAATCAAAAATAGCTGAAGCAGATATTTTGATAACAGGTGAAGGTTCATTCGATGAGCAGTCTTTAATGGGAAAAGGTTCCGGCATTCTGATTAACGAAGCTTTGAGAGAAAAGAAAAAAACATTTTTAATCTGTGGGAAAATTGATAAGCGGATAAAGGAAGAACTTCCCGAAGAGGTTCAGATTATTGAACTTAAAAATTATTTCAGCAGTATCGAAGAATCGATCACGCATTTTGAAGAAGGAATTGAAATCGCTTCCGGTGTTATTGCCGCTAAGTTAAAATAATGGCATTTTATGCCTTCCCTAAATTTTATTAAATTTGCACGCAAACACTGCTACCTTTTTAACTTAATTCACGGAAAAACAACGATGAAACAGTATCTCGATTTAGTTAAACTCGTAATGGAAAAAGGCACCCGCAAACCAACCCGGACGGGAGTTGATACAATATCATATTTCGGCGCCTTTTACAAAGTGGATTTGAACGAGGGATTTCCGCTGCTTACTACAAAAAAGATGCATTGGAACTCGATACTGCACGAAGTGCTCTGGTATTTATCGGGTGAGAACCATATTCGTAATTTAAGAAAGCACACGAAGATTTGGGATGCCTGGGCTGACGAAGACGGAAACCTCGAAACGGCTTACGGCTACTACTGGCGACATTTTCCGAGCGCACAGAAGAACAAAAACGGCGAGTGGGAAGTAAGGGAAGTTGATCAGATTAAATATGTAATTGACGAAATAAAACGGAACCCTTACAGCAGACGATTGATTGTAACAGCGTGGGAACCCGGCAACGCTACTACAAGCAAGCTGCCGCCATGCCATTACACATTTGCATTCAACGTTAACGACGGTAAACTGAACTGTCATCTTACACAGCGCTCGGGTGATATTGCGCTTGGTATTCCGTTCAATCTTGCGGCGTACTCGCTGCTCACTCAGGTTATTGCACAGCAGGTAGGATTAAATCTCGGTGAGTTTGCTCATACGATAATCGATGCACATATTTACGTCGGCGATAAAGGAACCGAAATGGAAAAGTACGATCATCTCGAAGGATTGAAAGAACAGCTTAAGCGTGAACCGCTCCCGCTTCCGCAATTAAAAATTGCAAACAAACCGATTGATGAACTAACATTCGATGATTTTGAACTGATTAATTATCAGCATCACGATAAAATTAAATTCGAGGTAGCTGTTTGATTATAACGATAATTTCTGCCGTAGCCCGTAACGGTGTTATCGGTAAAGCAAACGGCGAGATGCCCTGGCACGTTAAGGAAGAGTTTCAGCATTTTAAGCAGACTACTTATGGTCACCCGATTATTATGGGAAGAAAAACTTTTGAGACTTTGGGCAAGCCGCTTAAAGGAAGAGAAAACATAATCGTTACTCGAAACGAAAATTATAAAGTTGATTTCGATGATGTTAAAATTTTTCATTCACTCGATGAAAGCATCGGTTACTGTAAATCGAAAAATGAAGAGAGAATATTTATAATAGGCGGCGGTGAGATTTACAGACAGGCA
>JAJRSV010000308.1 GCA_024278655.1 Bacteroidota bacterium
GACTCCGGCACATCGGAACCGATAGCACGGGAAAAGACATCATTAAAATTTAATGAGTGAAAAGTGAGATAAATTAAAAACATTCCGAGCAGAAAACCGACATCACCAATTCTGTTTACTACAAAAGCTTTTAAACCTGCAGCGGATGTTGTGCTTTTCTCGAACGGTTTATCGTACCAAAAACCGATAAGCAGATATGAACAAAGTCCTACGCCTTCCCATCCCAAAAACATTAAAACAAAATTATCGGCAAGTATAAGGTTCATCATTGCAAAGATGAACAGGTTAAGGTATGCAAAGAAGCGCCAGAACGCCTTGTCGCCATGCATGTGGCCGATTGAATAGACGTGGATGATAAAGCCCACACCGGTAACGATAAGCGCCATTACAAGCGAAAGCTGATCGACCTGGTATGCTGCGCCTATATCGAGCCCGCCGACTTTAATCCATGTAAAAAGTTTTATGATGTTTGTTCTCTCTTCAACGGGCAAAGCCAGGGTCTCGAAGAAAGCACCGACAACAATAAGGAAAGACAACCCTATAACACCGCTTCCGATTAAACCGATAAGTTTTTCGTTTTTAATCTTCCTGCCGAAGATTCCGTTAATCATAAATCCGATTAACGGCAATAAAACCGTAAGGTAAATTAAGTCGATCATTTATTTGTTAAAATTAAATTCCTTAATTGTTACCATTTGAAGATATTTATCTCGTCGATGTTTACAGTAAGCTTGTTACGGAACAAAGCTATAATTATCGCTAATCCCACTGCCGCTTCGGCGGCGGCTACAGCCATTACAAAAAACACGAACAACTGCCCGATTGCGTTACCGAGGTACGATGAAAAAGTAATCAGTGTAAGATTAGCCGAATTGAGCATCAACTCGATGCACATAAAAATTATAATAGCGTTTCTTCTTATTAAAACGCCAACCACTCCTATTACAAAGAGCGCCGCACTTAAAACCAGATAATATTCTATAGGTATTTGCATATTACTATTTGAACTTTTTCTTTGCTAAAACAAGTGCCCCTATTGAAGCCGACAAGAGCAAATAGCCGACAGCTTCGAACGGAAGCACATAATTAACGAATAACTGCCTGCCTATTTCTTCTACCGTACCAGCTTTAATACTTTGTGCCAGTTCCCTGCTCACTCCTTCGGACGGTTTGGAGAAAAATATTATGTATGCTATTTGCACAAAGATTAAACCCGCAATTACAACGGCAAATATTCTTAACATCGGTTTGTACTCAAGAAATCTTTTCTCGTGTTCGGGATGGATTAACATTATAACAAAAAGGAAGAATACCATTATGGCACCGGCGTAAACAATTACCTGTGCAACCGCTATAAACTGTGCGTTTAGCGTTAAGTATAAACCGGCTAACGATGCAAAATTAACCACTAAAAATAATGCTGACATTACTGGATTTCTTCGTGTAACCATCAATAAAGATGATGCTAAGCAAACAGCACTAAAAATTACAAACAGGAAAACTTCTAACGTCATTATTATATTTTATTATTCATTAATAATTATGGTGTATTTCTGTAAATCATTCTCGGGAACGGTATTGCTTCCCTCAGGTGATCTAGCCCGCAAATCCAGCTAACCGTTCTTTCCAATCCCAAACCGAACCCTGCATGAGGAACCGATCCGTAACGTCTTAAATCCAGGTACCACTCGAATGCTTCCTGCGGTAGTTTATGTTCTTCTATTCTTTTTAAGAGTACGTTAAGGTCGTCTTCCCTTTCGCTTCCGCCTATTATCTCGCCGTAACCTTCGGGTGCCAGCACATCAACAGCCAATGCTAACTTCGGATTTTCGGGGTCGCGTTTCATGTAAAATGCTTTTACTTCGGCGGGATAGCGGTGTACCATAACAGGTTTTTCGAATTGATTTGAAATAACAGTTTCATCAGCACCGCCGAAATCTTCGCCCCATTGAAAATCGACACCGTTTTTCTTTAATATCTCAACCGCTTCATCGTAGCTTATTCTCGGCAAAGGTCTTTTTACCTGTGCCAATTTCGAAATATCGCGTTCGAGAATTTTCAACTCTTCTTCTCTATCCTTTAATACTGTTTGAACCACGTACTCCAGAAACTCTTCGGCTAAATCCATGTCGTCGTTCAAATCGGCAAAAGCAACTTCGGGCTCAACCATCCAGAACTCGGTTAAGTGCCTGCGTGTCTTCGATTTTTCCGCTCTGAAGGTGGGACCGAATGTATAAACTTTTCCTAATGCCAAAGCTCCGGCTTCTGCGTAAAGCTGTCCCGATTGCGTTAAGTATGCTTTGCCGAGATCGAAATATTCGGTTTCAAAAAGTGTTGATGTTCCCTCGACTGCGTTGGGAGTAAGTATGGGAGTATCTAAAAGTGTAAATCCTTTGTTGTCAAAAAAATCTCTTATAGCTTTTACAATCCTGTGGCGAACCTTCATTATAGCTACCTGCTTTTTAGAACGCAGCCATAAATGCCGGTGGTCTAAAAGAAATTCTATTCCATGTTCTTTGGGAGTGATAGGGTAATCGTGAGTTTCGTGGATAACTTTAAGGTCTCTTGCATCAAGTTCGTAGCCGCCGGGAGCGCGGGGTTCGGCTTTTACAATACCGGTAACCTCAATGGAAGATTCCTGCCCCAACCTGTCAGCCGCTTCAAAAGCATCTTCGGGCACGTTCGGTTTGAAATAAACGCATTGCACGTAACCGGTGCCATCGCGTAAGATAACAAATCTAATCTTTCCACTTGAGCGTTTGTTGAAAAGCCAGCCGCGGAGGGTAACTTCCTCCCTTACATAATCCTTCAGGTCGCTAATATGAATATTCTGCATTCAAAACCAGAAATTAAACAAAAATTTAATTGCCAAATATAAATACAGGCATAGTAAAAGCAAAATAAAGCGGGCATTACAAGTTGGGTTGAATATTAAAATGTTCGGTATTCACGTGTGCTTAAAAAAATTTTCCCGAACAGATATTCCACCTGAAAATCAGGTTGTTCCCGCTTTTATAAACAGTAAGCAGCTAATAATAAATTCTACACTAAAAATATTTCAGGACAATTTTTCTTTTAATGTTTCTGCAAATAATATCATGCTTCGTTTTCGGCAACGGAAACATAAATCTGCCCGTTCTTAACATTAACTTTAAAAGGAGTTAAAGGTCTTGGCGGAGGACCGGCAATATTAACTCCGTTAAGATTATAATGACCGTTATGACAAGCACACCAGATATGTTCCAGATCCGGTCGGTATTGTACAATACATGCCAAATGAGTACAAGTTGCCGTAAAAGCTTTAAGTTCGCCTTTGGATGTTTTAATCAGAATGCCCGGCTCCCTGCCGAACCTGAAAATTATACCGCTGTTCGGTTCAAGGTCGCCCACTTTTGCTGCAACCACCGATTTCGGTTTCGGTTCGTTCTTTTTAGGAGGAATAAGATAACTGATGATGGGATAAAAAGCAGATATCAAAAAAGCTAATATTGAACTTTGCAGAACAATATCTAAAAACTTGCGTCTTGATTTAAGCTTAGGTTCTTTATTCTCGTTTTTCATTTTATCACCACCTTTAACTTAAAAAAATAGTACGGAAAGTTAGTAATATAATAAAGATGATTAAAGTATTCATCTTTCAAAATCCTAAACCGGCTGGGCAACAAATTGTTTAAATACTGTTGAAAGCAGATTCTTTTCTTTAACAATTTCAAACCCCGCCTTCCGTATATTATCTGCCGTTCGCCTGTTAATAAAAACTCCGCCCTGTTTAACAGTTATATAATTAAGTAAGTTAAACAATTTAGCCAGCAGTTTGTTTTCCGGCAGCACGTGTTCAACCAACATTAATTTACCACCGGGCTTTAAAATACGTTTAATCTCTTTAAAACCAACCACAGGGTCGGGTACAGAGCAAAAAACAAAAGTGGCTACAACCCTGTCGAAACTTGAATCATCGAAAGGCAGCTTTTGCACATCGGCTTGCAGCAGGATTTTCCGTTTTATTTTTATCTTCTTAGCTTTCGATAACATACCTTCGCTCAAGTCAATTCCTACCGCAACGGATTTATTCGGATAATACTTTATGTTTTTGCCTGTACCCACACCCACTTCCAGAAACCTGTCGGTATCGATACCCGAAAACAAACTCTTTCTCCATTTCCTGTAAAGAAATAATTCAACCGGTAACTCAAGCAGGTTATACAGTTTCGAGTTCCTGTTATATTTTTTCCTGGTTATTTCAGAGTTCATTTTCATCTTTACCTGTTTAAATAAATTCACTCTTATTTAGAGTCAATTAAGAGTTAAAATGTTTTCAGAGGAGATAGCTTCACTGTTTTTTTTAATTACAAGCTTCGATTTAATCTGAACCGAATTTTTAAGTACCGACAAAGCCGGACAGCACCCCAATGCCGTTTCGTTCAGCTTAGTCAGTTCCTCATCCGATGCATTGCCTGCAACCGTTAAAGTTACGGTTATCTCTTCAATCTTCGGATCGTCACTTACGCTGAAGAAGTAAGAGTAATTAAGTTTTGCATCAATCTTTACCGATAACGAATTAAGGGCAATACCTCTTATCGATGCATTTAAAGCATAAGAGCTTGCAAACGATGAGGCAATTCCGAACAGAAAATACTGCATCGGTTCGGGATAATTTTCGTTGCCTCCCAAATATGCGGGGTTATCGGTTTTTGCCAGGGCACTTCCGTCAAGAAAGTCCAGGGCTGCTTCAAACTGTCCGCGTTCTCTATCGTTAAGTATCCATTCGCCGTCAACAGTTATGTTTTTATTTGCAAGCGAAAGGTCGCCGTATATTTCTTTTTCTGCCAGGTAGATTTTATCTACATTTACCTTATTCAGTTTCATAACGTTCTCCTTGTTTTTAGAATAAAGTTCATTAACACTATTATTACTCTACTATTAATTTTCCCCTCAGCATTCCCATAGCGCAATGGAAATCGTACTCACCCGGCTTATCTATATTTAACTCAACCGGAATAGTTTTATACGGCGTTAAGGTTGCCTTTACTCCGAGGTTATCGAATATAACTTCTTCGGAGCAGGCGGCGGTTTCTTCGCGTATAAAATTTAACTTAATCGGTTTGCCCGCCTGAAAGATTAACAGATCGGGTGTGTAACCGCCTTTAACTTTAATTACTGCTTCCTGAATTGCACCTGTGCTGTCTATCTTAACGGCTTTCTTTTCAGAAAACCAGAAGTACCACGCTACCCAGGCTGCTGCTGCCAATCCTGCTATTATTACGAATATTTGATCTGCTGTCATTTTCTCAACTCCTTTATTTCCAGTTTGTTTTGAATTTTCTTAAACGGTTGGCATTGGTAACAACTGTTACCGAACTAAATGCCATAGCTGCACCGGCTAACATCGGCGATAAGAGAATACCGAAGAACGGATAGAGCAAACCGGCTGCTATCGGTAATCCGAGTCCGTTATAGAAAAACGCACCGAAAAGATTTTGTTTGATATTTTTCATCGTTGCTTTCGAAAGTTGAATTGCAAGAACAACACCCTTAAGACTTCCCTTAATCAGAGTAATATCAGAAGCTTCTATTGCCACATCGGTTCCTGTACCTATAGCAAAACCGATATCGGCTTGTGCCAGTGCAGGAGCATCGTTAATACCGTCGCCAACCATTGCAACAATTTTACCTTCGTTCTGAAGTTCCTGCACCTTGAATGCTTTATCTTCAGGTAATACTTCAGAGAAAACCCTGTCTACACCGACTTGCTTTGCAATAGCGTTAGCCGTACGACTGTTATCGCCGGTTATCATTACAACTTCCAGTCCCATCTTTTTAAATTGTGCTATTGCTTCAACCGAATCCGGTTTAATAACATCGGCAACTGCAATTATTCCGCTTGCAGTACCGTCAATTGCAACAAACATCGGTGTTTTGCCGTCGTCGGCTAATTGTTTGCTGCGTACTTCCAGGTCGTCAAGTTCAATATTATTCTTCTGCATCATCTTAAGGTTGCCAAGCAGAACTTTTCTGTTGTTTACAACAGCTTCCACACCGTAACCCGGCGTTGCTTCAAAGTCGGTCGGATCGAAAAGATTTATCGATTTTTTCTTTGCACCGTTTATTATAGATTCGCCAAGAGGATGCTCGGATGCTTTTTCAACACTTGCGCTGTAAAGCAGTATATCGTTTTCGGTAAAACCGTTTACCGAGATAATATCGGTTAACGATGGCTTGCCTTCGGTTATGGTTCCGGTTTTGTCGAGTACGATTGTATCGAGCTTCTGTGCTGTTTCCAGCGCATCGCCGCTTCTAATCAAAATTCCGTTCTCTGCACCTTTACCAACTCCAACCATTAACGATATCGGCGTTGCCAGTCCTAAAGCACATGGGCAGGCAATTACCAGCACGGTAATGAACGTAATCAATGCATAAATCAAATTGGGATCGGGACCGAAAACATACCAAGCTATAAAAGTAAAGATTGCTATAATCATAACGGCAGGAACAAAGTATCCGGCAACCTTATCAACAATTTTCTGAATCGGTGCTTTTGAACTTTGTGCTTGCTCAACCATCTGGATAATCTGTGAAAGTGCAGTGTCTTTACCAATCTTGGTTGCTTTAAATTTGAATGAGCCGGTTTTGTTTATCGTTCCGCCTATTACTTCATCGTTTACTTTTTTCTCAACCGGTATCCCTTCGCCGGTAATCATCGATTCATCGACAGCGGACGACCCTTCGATAAGAACTCCGTCAACCGGAATTTTTTCGCCGGGACGGACAATAATTATATCATCGAGAACCACTTCTTCAACCGGTATATCCACTTCTTTATTGTCACGCAATACACGAGCGGTTTTCGGCTGCAATCCTATAAGTTTTTTAATTGCTTCGGAACTTTTACCTTTGGCTCTTATTTCAAGTGCCATTCCCAAAACCACCAGCGCAACAACAACAAATATCACATCGAAAAACTGGTCGGCTAACTTTGCTTCCGGAAAAATACCGGGGAAGAAAGTAGCCACCGTAGAGTAAATCCACGCCGCCGATATACCGGTTGCTATTAAGGTGTGCATATTAGCAGACCTGTTTTTGAAAGCTGCCCAGGCACCCTTATAAAACTGTGAGCCGGACCAGAACATAACAGGCAAGCTAAGCAAACTCATTGCTATCCAAATCAATCTTAAAGTACTTGAACCTCTTTGAAATTGTTCGGGCAAGCCCCACAACTCGGGGTAGCTGAAAAAGATTACAGGAACAGCAAGTATTGCGGCAAAAAGGAATTTCTTTATTAATGTCTTATATTCTTTTTCGCGGGCTAATTCGTTTTCATCTACTTCTTCAACATCTTTTTTATCCGAACCGTTTTCTTCCGTAGCTTTAACACTTGATGTATCGAAAACCTGGTAACCTAATTGTTCAATTTCTTTCTTGATGTTTTTCACATCTACCACACCGGGTATATATTTTATTATAGCCGATTCCGATGCCAGATCGACACTTGCCGATATAACACCGCTTTCGTTTTCAAGTGCATCTTCAATTTTAGTGACACACGATCCGCAATACATACCACCTATTCCTAAATTAAGAGTAGCCTGCCCTGTTTTATAGCCGGCTTTCTTTATAGCTTCAACTATATCGGTTGTAGTTACTTCACCCGATTTATACTCAACGTGAACCATCTCGGTAGTGTAATTAACCTTTACCACCTTAATGCCGGGCAGTTTTTTAATTTCCTGTTCGATTGTATTAACGCAGGAGATACAATGCAGACCAAGCACCGGCAAAGTTATTTTTTCTATTCCGTAGCTTGTTTTTCTGTACCCGGCTTTCGATAAAGATTCTTTCTCGAGAAATTGCATAGGATCGGTTGCAAACTTCTCCTGGCAGTTTTCCGAACAGAATTCATAAATTTTGCCGTTAACATCAATAAAATATTTCGAGGGTGATTTCACTTCCATTCCGCATACTGGATCGTGTGTCATTTTCTTATACTCCTTTCTTATCTGTTTTGATAAGAGATAAAAATTCATTCGTTTTCATTTGTTCCGTCTTTTTTGTGATGCGATTCGTGATCGGAACCGTTTCCGTTATCCGAACCTGAGTTGTTATCCTTCTGCATCTTACCGTCTTTCATCATCTTACCGTCGTCCATCATTTTGTTATGCATACCGCCTTCTTTCATCATACCACCGTTTCCGCCCATCATTTTCATCATCATCTTATGCATTTCGGGATTGTCCATCATGGTCTGGCACATTTTCATCATGCCTTCTTCATCACCTTTCGATTTGTCCATCATCTTTTTCATCATCATAGAACGCATTCCTTCGTCCGATGCAATTTTGTCCATACAATTTTTCATCATTGTGCTGTCGCTGTCCATTGTGCTCATCTTCATCATAGGTTTTTCTTCTTTGGTTTCCTGAGCATTAGCTGTACCTAATGCGATGAAAGATATTGCGACGACTAAAGCGATATAAAATAATTTTCTGTTAAGCATTTCTGCCTCCTTAATTTTGATTAATAAATATTTAATGGCAGCAACTGTGCCCTTTATGATCGTTATGATCGTTATGGTTTTTATGAGCATGTTGCTTGTCCGGGATCAATCTGTCCGAATTATTTTTCCGAAAGTTTTCTTGCCCTTTACGAAAAACATTCTTGAAAGGGATAAACAGTATCAAAAGAATAATTCCTAAACCTATTAGTAGTTCCATTTTCAAATCCTTTCCATTAAATGAGTCCCGTCCATAGTGCCAAAGGGCGTGCCACAACACGATTGTTGATTTTCCGTGACTATTCGAATGTTTTTATATTTAAGCGGCTTGGATAATTAAATTTCTTAATTCTGTTTTAAAAAATTGAACTCTGTTATGCGGGACTTTCAGGAGATACCAGGGTGTGATTTTGACTGGTTTTTTGACTACCGGTGAAATTGCCGGAAATGTGCATGCTTAGCTGTTACGGACGCAATTATGGTGTGTGCAAATACAATACTTTGCGGTTGAATTCGAACATAATTACCCGCATCTGTTTACCGCTTGACGATAAGCTTGTAAAAGATTAGGTTTAAGAATAATTCCCGCATTCAACCTGCCCGATTTTAACGTAATACCGGGCGCCTCGCTGATGAAGGTATGCAATTCAGATTATTAAAAGTCTGCTTATCTTAATTCATATTTAAATGCTGAACCGGCGGTGTTAAAGCAACATAAATTATCAATCCGATTATTACCGCTACAATACCTAAGAACGACCAGACAACAATTCTGTGTGCTTTCGAGTCAGGACCGGACTTCGAGTCGATATACGGCAATATTACAAGACCTACCAGAACAACAACCGGTGCAATTATTAATGCAGCCAATCCGAATTTATCTTCGATAGCATACAATGACAAAAAAGCCCAGGGCGGTTTTGTCATTTCAATTCCGGAATACGGACCGGGATATAAAACAACCGGAAACTGTGCTGCCAGGAATGCTACAAAACCATAGATTGCAAGACTGAAACCGAAAACCTTTTTCAGATGTCGGGAGAATTTAACCTTACTGACTGAGCTTCTATTCGGATCGGGAGAGAGTCCGTTCAATTTCATTAATACTAAATGAGGTATTAAAAGTAACAGTAACACAGCGGGTAAAATAAGAGTATGAGTTACAAACAGTCGCATAACAACCAGCGTGCCTTTAAGAAGCGATGTAATCAACCCGCCGAGTGGTACCAGCTCTGTTGCTTCAATCATATGCTGAAGGGCTTCGTAACCTTCCTGGTCCCATTTTAAGGTTGTTCCGGTAAAGAAAAATCCAAAAGTTACAAACAGTAACCCTATACCGAAGAACCAATTAAATTTTCTTTTACCCATGTATGAACCGGATAATATTATACGGCTCAAATGCAATATTACAATAAACACAATTGCGTCGGCAGTCCACCGGTGAAACGAACGAAGCCACATTCCGAGCGGATCGGATATCAAGTTTATTACGCTGTCTTTAGCCCCGTCAACAGTGGGAGTATAAAACAGAGCCATTGCAATTCCGGTAAGTGCAAGCAGCACAAACCCTGTCAGGGCAACACCACCGAGTGAATAACCGA
>JAJRSV010000309.1 GCA_024278655.1 Bacteroidota bacterium
ACTTTTTTATTATACGGGCAAAAACATTTTTAATCGGATCGTAATACATAGAAATTCAGACGGGAATTAAATTAATAATTAACGGAAGAGTTTTTCATTTATCTTTTTTCTTTTATCACGTATTCTTTGTCATCGGTCGAACTACGCACAAGCATTTCGCCGAGCAGACCAACGGCAGATAGCTGCACTCCAACGATAATAAGAAGCATACCGAGAAAGAGCATCGGTCGGTTGCTTAACGGATGCCCCTGTATCCACCATACGGTCAGGTAGCCGAGAATTATAAAACCTGCAAGAAAAGCCAGCGCACCGAAAAATCCGAAAAAGTGCATTGGTCGTTTAATATAGCGTGTAGAAAAGATAACAGTTATTAAATCTACAAAACCTTTGAAGAATCTCGATATTCCGAACTTGGTTTTTCCGTAACGTCTCGGATGATGCTGAACGGGAATTTCGGTAACTGTAAAGCCCTGCCAGTTTGCAAGCACGGGAATGTAACGGTGAAGCTCGCCGTAAATTTTTATATTGCGTACCACATCGCGCTTGTATGCTTTCAAACCGCAATTGAAATCGTGAATTTTTATTCCGGTCAGCACGCGGGTAACAAAATTGAAAAATTTTGACGAGAGTTTCTTCACAACCGGGTCGAACCGTTTTTTCTTCCAGCCGGAACAAAGGTCGTAACCTTCATCTAATTTTTTAAGTAAGTTTGGAATTTCTTTCGGGTCATCCTGCAGGTCTGCGTCCATTGTTATAACTGCATCGCCGCTTACATATTTAAATCCAACCTGCAGTGCAGCCGATTTACCGTAATTTTTCCTGAAGCTTACGAACCTGAATTTCTTATCGGAGTTGCAAATCTCCTTGATCTTCTTCAGCGAATCATCGGTGCTTCCGTCATCAACAAAAATCACTTCGTAATTAAGTCCGAGAGGATTCAATGCCTTCTTTATCTCGTTTGTTAACGGATGAACGGATTCTTCTTCATTATACAGCGGAATTACAATCGATATTTTTTTGAACGATGTTTTGAATTGCTTCGATTGAGAATTTTGCTGTGAGCGCGGATAATATCTCCTGCGGCGCCCGGTATATCTTCTGCCGGGAGTCTTTTTATTCTGCTGGTTATTCTGCGGATTTTGTCCCGTATTCTTCGATGTATTATTCTGAATTGGTTTTTTGTCAGGTTTGTTTTGCGCGTCCAATTAATGTTCCATTTATCTTAAATTTGAACTGAAAATTAACTTAATAATCACTCAAAAACAATTTAGTTCGAAAAACACCGGCTATACAAACTTTATCCGCTCCGGCTGTGTAATCAATCACAATCCTAATCTTGACTATTTTGTATAGATTGGTTAGTTTGCTATACTAATTTACAGTAATTATTGAGAAAACTAAATATTTGAGTTTGAATCAGGAGCAGAAATGAGCAGCACCGAAGTTAAAAAGATAAAAGAGATTACCGATCAGGAGTATAAGTACGGATTTGTAACCGATATCGAAAGTGATTCGTTTCCGAAAGGGCTGAACGAAGATGTAATTAAACGGCTTTCGCAGGTAAAGGGCGAACCAGAGTTTATGCTTGAATGGCGGCTTAAAGCTTACCGCCACTGGCTTAAGATGAAAGAACCGCACTGGGCAAATGTTAAGTATCCGCCGATTGATTACCAGGAGATAGTTTACTACTCCGCCCCGAAAAAGAAACCGAAATACAAATCGCTCGATGAAGTTGACCCGGAACTTTTGGATACTTACAAAAAGTTAGGCATTTCGCTCGACGAGCAGAAGATGTTAGCCGGTGTTGCCGTTGATGCTGTGTTCGATAGTGTTTCGGTTGCTACAACGTTTAAGGAAAAGTTGAATGAAATGGGAATTATTTTCTGCTCGATGTCCGAAGCTATAAGAGAACATCCCGAATTGGTAAAAAAATATCTCGGAAGTGTTGTTCCCTATACAGATAACTTTTTTGCAACACTTAACTCCGCTGTGTTCAGCGACGGCTCTTTTGTTTACATTCCCAAAGGTGTTCGCTGCCCGATGGAACTTTCCACTTACTTCAGAATTAATGCAGCAAATACGGGACAGTTCGAACGAACTTTGATTGTAGCCGACGAAGGTTCGTACGTAAGTTATCTTGAAGGATGCACCGCACCTATGCGCGACGAAAACCAGTTGCACGCCGCAGTTGTTGAATTGATTGCACTCGATAACGCACAGATAAAATATTCAACTGTTCAGAACTGGTATCCCGGCGATAAGGAAGGTAAAGGCGGTATATATAATTTTGTAACCAAGCGCGGAATTTGTAAAGGGGTTAATTCAAAAATTTCATGGACGCAGGTTGAAACGGGTTCGGCAATTACGTGGAAATATCCGAGCTGCATTCTGCAGGGAGATAATTCGGTTGGTGAGTTTTACTCCGTTGCACTTACGAACAATTACCAGCAGGCAGATACAGGCACAAAGATGATTCACATCGGGAAAAACACCCGAAGCACAATTATATCGAAAGGTATTTCCGCAGGTAAAAGTCAGAACAGCTACCGCGGTTTGGTGAAGGTAACAAAGAATGCCGAGAACGCCAGAAACTTTTCGCAATGCGATTCGCTTTTAATAGGCGATAAGTGTGGTGCTCACACATTTCCGTATCTCGAGATAAACAATCCTACTGCACAAATCGAACACGAAGCAACAACATCGAAGATTGGCGAAGACCAGATTTTTTATTTGAACCAAAGGGGTATTGAAACCGAAAATGCAATCAGTTTAATTGTAAACGGTTACGTTAAAGAAGTATTAGCAGAACTGCCGATGGAGTTTGCAGTGGAAGCAACCAAGCTGCTGAATATCAGTCTTGAAGGTTCCGTAGGATAAAAAAAACATGTAGAGCGAGATTCATCTCGCTCGTAATTATATAAGCCGCTTTTCAAAGCGCAAAGGAGATAAATATTATGAAACTGAATGATATTATTAATGTCGACAAAGATATCTTAAGTGGTACACCCGTTTTTAAGGAAACGAGAGTACCTATTAAAAATTTCTTTGATTATTTGGAAACCAGTGAATCGATAGAGACGTTTTTAAAAGATTTTCCATCTGTAAAGAAAGAACAGGTGTTAAAATTAATCAATAGTCTTAAAGAAAAGATATTATCTGAAGATATTTCATATCGAAATAATTAAAGATATTAAAAACAAGAAAGGCAAATAGATGTTATTAGAAGTTAAAAATTTACATGCAAGCATTGAAGGAAACGAAATATTAAAAGGAATAAACTTAAATGTTAATCCCGGTGAGGTTCACGCTATAATGGGACCAAACGGTTCGGGCAAAAGCACATTAGCGCAGGTGCTTGCAGGCAGGGAAGAATACGAAGTAACCGAAGGCGAAGTAATTTACGAAGGCAAAAACTTATTGGAACTTTCGCCCGAAGACAGAGCAAGAGAAGGAATATTTCTCGCATTTCAGTATCCTGTTGAAATTCCCGGAGTGAGTAACGTTAATCTTCTTAAAACCGCAGTGAATGAAATAAGAAAATATCATGGCGAAGAAGAACTTGACGCTTTTGAGTTTCTTACACTCATAAAAGAAAAGATGAAAATTGTTGAATTGGATGAGTCGTTTTTGAAAAGAGCAGTGAACGAAGGATTCTCGGGCGGCGAAAAGAAACGCAACGAAATTTTTCAGATGGCAGTACTCGACCCGAAGTTAGCCATCCTCGATGAAACCGATTCGGGATTGGATATTGATGCGCTTAAGATTGTTGCTAACGGAGTTAACAAATTAAAATCGAAAGATAAAGCGATTATACTTGTTACACATTATCAGCGTTTGTTGAATTATATCGTACCTGATTTCGTGCACGTTCTTTACAACGGCAGGATTGTAAAATCAGGCGGTAAAGAGTTAGCTTTAGAATTGGAAGAAAAAGGTTACGATTGGATAAAAGCCCCCTCCAACTCCCCCAAAGGGGGAGAGAAGAAGGTTGTTACTTCTAATTAAATATAATTGAATTAATATCAAAGAAATAATAAATAGATTTTGAAAAGGAATATAGAATGATTGAATGGATGCATGGTTGAATGGTTTTAAATCTTTCAGTCATACAAACATTCATCCATTCAATCCTCAGTTAAAGGAAGCTTAATAGATGGAAAAGACATTAGAATTTAAAGAGTGGTTTATAAAAAACTTCAGTGAATTCGAAAGAAATCTTAACGGTGAAAAGACACCCGGAGTTCATAAGTTAAGAAAAGATGCTTTAACAAAATTTAAAGAGTTATCATTCCCGACTTTGAAAGATGAAGATTGGAAGTACACAAACATTTCACCTTTGTTTAAGTATAACTTTTCTCTCGATTCATCCGGAAAGGAAATTTCATCTGAAGTTATCAGCAGGTTTTTGTTCGATGAAATGGAACACAGCTTAATTGTGTTTATAAACGGTCGGTTCTCAAAGCAGCACACAAAGTTGTTGAATCTGCCCGAAGGAGTAATTGTTGGAAGCATTGCCGATGCAATTAAGGAAAAGAATCCTATTGTTGAAAAGCACTTGGGACGATACGCAGATCATTCGAATCAGATATTTACGGCGTTAAGTACCGCTTACACAAGAGACGGTGCTTTCGTTTACGTTCCCGAAGGCAAAGTGGTTGACGAACCGGTTCACATAATTTTTCTTACTTCTGCCGATGAACAAATAATAACGCAACCGAGAAACTTGTTTGTGGCTGATAAGAATTCGCAGGTTACAATAATTGAGCATTACGTAACCGACGATGAAAAAATATATTTCACCAATTCGGTTACAGAAGTAGTTGCGGAAGAGAATGCGATTGTTAATCACATTAAACTGCAGGAAGAAAGCAAGGCGGCTTTTCACATTGCACGTACGGAAATCGACCAGGAAAGAAACAGCAACTTTTCATCGCTTCTGTTTTCTACAGGTGCGGCTATTGCACGGAACGATATCAACTCGCGCTTTAACGATGAAGGCAGCGAAGCAACATTAAACGGACTTTTCATTATTGAAGATGAACAGTTGTTCGATGTGCATACATTGATTGACCACGCAAAACCGAACTGCAACAGTCACGAGCATTACAAAGGCATTCTCGATGACAAATCGCGCGGAGTGTTTAACGGCAAAGTATTGGTAAGACAAGATGCACAGAAAACAAACGCATTCCAGCAAAACAACAACCTGCTGCTTTCGAACAATGCATTGGTAAACACAAAGCCGCAGTTAGAAATTTTTGCCGATGATGTTAAATGCTCTCACGGTGCTACAATCGGGCAGTTGGATGACGAAGCAAAGTTTTATCTTAAAACGAGAGGCATTGGCGAAGAAGCTGCTCGTTCGATTCTGCTGCATGCTTTTGCAAGCGATGTTTTAAAATTCATAAAGATTAAGCAAGTAAGAGATTATCTCGAAGAAATAATATCAAAGCGGTTTAATTAAGGTATTCAATCATGAACAAAGCGGAAACATCAGTTACAACAAATTCATCGGTTTACGACGTTGAAAAAATAAGAAGCGATTTCCCGATTCTTCAAACGAAGGTTCACGGCAAACCGCTTGTTTATCTCGATAACGCTGCCACATCTCAAAAACCGGTATCGGTTATAAGAAAGGCAGAAGAATATTACTCGAAAATGAATTCAAACATTCACCGCGGCGTTCATGCATTAAGCCAGGTATCTACCGAAGCTTACGAAGGTGCAAGGATAAAGATTAAAAAATTCATCAATGCACTCGGCAAGAACGAAATTATTTTTACAAGAGGCACAACCGAATCGATTAACCTTGTTGCACAGAGTTATGGACGAGCGAATTTTAATGAAGGTGATGAAGTTATTATTTCGGAAATGGAACATCATTCGAACATAGTTCCGTGGCAGATGATTTGCGAAGAGAAAGGCGCCAAGCTTAAAATTATTCCGATAAACGACAACGGTGAAATAATTTTTGAAGAGTACGAAAAACTGATTAACGAAAAGACAAAGTTTGTTTCGATTGTTTATGCTTCCAACTCGCTCGGAACCGTTAATCCCGTTAAGCAGATCATCGACCTTGCTCATCAATACAACATTCCGGTTTTAGTTGATGCGGCACAGGCAGTTAATCATCTGCCGATTGATGTTCAGGATTTGCATTGCGACTTTCTTGCGTTCTCGGGTCACAAAATTTACGGACCCACAGGAATTGGCGTGTTGTACGGGAAAGTAAATCTGTTAGATAAGATGCCGCCGTATCAGGGAGGCGGCGATATGATTTCAACTGTTACATTCGAAAAGACAACTTACAACGAGCTGCCGCATAAGTTTGAAGCTGGAACACCGAATATCGGCGGCGCAATCGGATTGGGCGAAGCGATTGACTACGTTCAGAAAATCGGAATTGAAAACATAGCAGCGCACGAAAAAGAACTGTTGGATTATGCAACCGAAGCTGTCACGGAAATTCCAAGCTTAAAAATAATCGGTACTGCTAAAGATAAGGTTAGTGTACTTTCGTTTGTGCTGGATGATATTCATCCGCACGACATCGGCACTATGTTGGATTTTGAAGGTGTTGCAATACGAACCGGTCATCACTGCACACAACCCGTTATGGACAGGTTCGGTATTCCAGCAACATCACGTGCATCGTTTGCAATGTATAACACTAAAGAAGAGATTGACATTCTCATTAAAGGATTAAAGAAAATTATCGAGGTGTTTGGTTAATGGATCAGGAATTAAGGGAACTTTACCAGCAGGTAATTTTAGATCATAATAAAAGTCCCCGCAACTTTCGTAAAATGGAAGATGCAACTGCTAAAGCCGACGGTCATAACCCGTTGTGCGGCGATACGATTCACGTTTACTTAAAAGTGGAAGATGACATAATCAAAGATGTTTCATTCGAAGGAAAAGGTTGTGCAATATCAAAAGCATCCGCTTCGATTATGACTTCGATGCTGAAAGGTAAAACAGTTAAAGAAGCCGAAGAGTTGTTTGAAAAATTTCACAAACTTGTTACGGGTAAGCTTGGCGATAATCCCGACTTATCCGGGTTGGGAAAATTAGCAGTGTTTGCAGGCGTGCAGGAATTTCCCGTGCGGGTTAAATGTGCATCTTTAGCATGGCACACAATGGATACTGCCCTGCATCAAAAAGGCGAGACAATTTCTACGGAATAGTTTCCCATTCCGAACCTGCTTTCAGCAGGCAGTCTTGTTTCGGAATCTTTAATAAAAAGAAAAGATGAAAGCCGGGAACTGTTCAAAAAATAAATGTAAATGTCATTCTGAACGGAACGACCTGCCTGACCGGCAGGCAGGAGTGGAGTGAACCTGCCTGCGGCAGGCAGGGAATCTCAAACTGAAAAACTTAATAAATGATTAAGCAAACAGAGAAAGAAAATATGAGCGAAATAAACAAACAGGAAATAGAAGAAAAAGTTATTCAGGTATTAAAAGCAATTTACGATCCCGAAATACCTGTAGATATTTTTGAGTTAGGATTGATTTACGAAATAAACATTGATGACGAAGCGAACGTAGTAATAAAAATGACACTCACTTCGCCTGCGTGTCCCGTTGCAGGTTCATTGCCGGGTGAAGTAGAGATGAAAGTAAGACAAATTCCCGAAGTAAAAGATGTAAGAATTGAACTTGTCTGGTCGCCGCCATGGAACCAGGATATGATGAGCGATGCGGCAAAAGTAAAATTAGGAATGTTTTAAAGCCCCTCTCCAACTCTCCCCAAAGGGGAGAGTGAA
Organism: Bacteroidota bacterium; assembly: GCA_024278655.1. Classification (GTDB taxonomy): domain Bacteria; phylum Bacteroidota; class Ignavibacteria; order Ignavibacteriales; family Ignavibacteriaceae; genus BMS3ABIN03. Next base: position 7,769 of record JAJRSV010000309.1, read on the forward strand.
AAGAGGAATAATTCTAAAAGCAGCAAATGACTTAATAGTTTGTTGCAGAACCGGTATTTGTCACTCTGAAACCCGACTTTGTCGGGATGAAGAGTCTTGATTTTTATAAGGTTGAGATTCCCTGCCTGCCTGCCGGCAGGTTCATTCCGCTCAGCTACATTCAGAATGACAATTTTAACTTGAGCAAATAAATTAAATACAAAAGGAGCATAAATGTTTAACATTAAATCAAATGTACCAACGTACGATCCGGAAGCGGTTCAGCCGTTCAGAGATGAATTGGTTGCTGTCGGCTTTACGGAACTGCTTACACCGGAAGATGTCGATAAGGCAATTAAAACCGGTAACGATGAAACCGTACTTGTAATGATAAATTCCGTTTGCGGATGTGCAGCGGGAAGTGCAAGACCAGGAATTTCACTTGCGCTGCAAAACGATATCATTCCCGATAAACTTTATACGGGTTTTGCCGGAATGGAAAAAGATGCGGTTGAAAGAATCAGGCAATATATCGAAGGATTTCCTCCTTCATCGCCGGGCATTGCCCTGTTTAAAAACGGCAAGCTCATAAGCTTTATGCCGCGGCATCAGATTGAAGGTCGTACGGCAGAAGAAATTGCTGCTGCGTGGAAAGAAGTTTTTAACTCGCAATGTTCACGGAAAGGACCATCGGTTCCGAAAGAACATTTTGAAAAAGTAGTGTACGCAAAAACCTGCGGGTCTAAGATTCCGCTTTATAATGGGTGATTTTAATCAGTCGGTCAGTCAATGCTGAACTCGTTTCAGCATCTTTATTCACTAACATGGTTTTTGTAACCAGTAATAAAATTGTGCAATTGAAAAAAGACCCTGAAATAAATTCAGGGAAGGTAGTCAATGCTGAACTTGTTTCAGCATCTTTAGTCATTAACGTGGTTTTTGTAACAGGTTATAGAAGTAAAGGAAATAATAAGAGACCCTGAAACGAGTTCAGGGTTGTAGTG
>JAJRSV010000310.1 GCA_024278655.1 Bacteroidota bacterium
ACTCGAACGGAACAGTTTTATTGCTCCTGCCGTTTTCAAAAACTTTATCCTCATCGAATGATGAACGTCCGTAGCTTATTCCGAAAATGTTATACTTTGCCGATGATTTTAAATCATAAGCGCTGCCTTCTGTAAGAGGGAACACGAGTATGCCGATGAAAAGCAATCCTATCACTCCGCTTACTATGTGCTGCAACCTGCTTCGGTTTAACGAAAGGATGAGTACGAGTATCAAGCCGTAAATTATTATTGCCGTTCCGAATGTAACTTTCATTCCGTAAAGAGTTGAAATACTTAATGCAAGTGGAGCGGCTAAAGCACTTGCGGCAGCGTTCATTGCAAACAACATTCCTGCGGCAGATTCGGTAATTACCGATTTACTTTTAATTAATATGTATGGAAAAACAACACCTGCAAAGAATGCAAGCGGCGCAATTGTTAAAACGGTTATAATTATTTTAATTGTAAATGAAAGTGAAGATGTCGATTCGTAAATTAACGGCATTAACCATTGATGAAACACAAGCAGAACGACAACCAGAAATATTGAAGTGTAAAGTCCTTTGTTGTTAATCCTTCCGCTCCATAAACTTCCCAATCCCGAAAAAACAAGCAGACTGCACAGCACCGAAGTAAAAGCTGCAATAGGTGAACCGAGATACAACTGAAATCTCTGAATCAAAACAACTTCGATAAGCAGATAGCTTAAACCCGAAAGCGATACAACAAGCACGAACGGAAGTGAAGCACGAAGCTTTTTCCTGTGCCGCATCATAAATGAAATTAGAAACGGAACAATCAACAGTGAAATTATAAACGTGTTTACGTAAGCTGTCTTTTCTTCCCTGTAATCGGGATCGACACTAAAGAGGTACGGTCTGTTATCCGTTATCAGGTTCAGGTTTTTTGATGCTGTGAACTCGGAGTCGTAATTACCTCGGAGTATTCTTGCATAATTAGTATTAAAATTTTCACCCGGAGAATGGAGAACGGTTGTAACCGCCCTGATAGGTCCGAGGCGTTTGCCCGCGGCTTTTTCAATTTCCAATATGTTATCAATATCACCCAACCAATGTTTTAAAGTTGCAATGTCATCTTGTGTAAACGGAGTTTTCTTCATTAATATCTGAATGTAATTATTCTTTTTGGTACGCCACTGAAATATGAAGAAATGATCAGCCGGATTTTTGGCACCTTTGTTCAGCAGGGCTTGCTTCATCGTAAGCACAAGCTTCCACACTGCGGGTTCCTGTTCGGGAACGTGAACAGGTTCCTCGATGTCCACCAGTCCGATGTTGGTTAAGTGATCGAGGTAATCTTCCATCGCTTCTATTGTAAACAGGTATTCGGGACTTGCCGACTTGCCCTTCATCGAACCGCGCACGGTGTGGGCGTTCATCATTGTAATCAAATCGTACTTTTCGTTACTCTGTGCGACAAAACTTTTCCCGTCCATTACAAACACTTTAATTCCGGCGTAGCTGTTACCGTTTAACCCTACAAGCTGGTTTCTTTGCAAATCGACGATTGCTGGATTTATTTCAATTCCGGTTACGTCATTGCTTATTGCTTTAGCCGTTTTGGTAATGCCGTCTCCCGAAAGCCCGATGATAAGTATTTTCGGATTGTTGAAATAGTACGAGGGGATTCGCGGATCGATTTTGTAAGCGTCTTCCCTGAACCTTCGCATGTTATCAATCACCCTTCCGTTATCGTAAGTTTTAACGGTAGCGGCTTTTGGATAAGTGTGAATAACATCGTACCTGCCGACAAAAGATGATTTCGAGTATAATATGTTTGCGTCGGGATAACGTAACTGAACTTTGGTTCTTATAACGTTAAGCAAATCGTAATTTGCATTGAGCATTGCAAGAGTCATTAAACTCAATGCACCGATTCCTATAACCGAATAGAGTGATGATTTTAACCGGCTGATGGGCAGGTAATAAATAAAGCATCCTGCAAAAACAAGAGTTGCCAGCGCAAGCAGAATTATGCTTCCTTCTTCCCTGAACAAACTTAGCGACGGGCTTATGAGCAATGCACCAGCAGCAGCACCAATCAAATCCACCGCATAAACAATATGAGATTTTGTTCTGATTAGAAGAACCGTAACCACGGAACTTGCAGCGATGAAAGGGAACATTAATATTACTGCGGCAATAATGGGAGTGCTTGTTAACTTAACCGTAACAGCAAGCGATAAAATAATTGTTAACGGTAATATCATTCCGGCAATTACTATCGTGTGCATCGGGTAATCTTTTGCCGTGCGCCATCCTATCAGTCCGCCGATTGCTATTCCGATAAGCGCAATTGAAATTATTGAATTGGCAGTAAGGTAGTCGCCGAAGATGTTTAGGTTTCTGAAAAGAAGTATCTGTATGAAAATTATTGTGAATGTCATTCCGCCTATTCCAATATAACGCCACGATGCGGTAAGCTCTTCGGGGAAAGGGGAGACTTTGCATTTTTCAAGAACCGTAGGCGCAGGGTCTTTTACTTCCGCAGGAACAAATGCATATACAAGCACCGATGCTAACAACGCTGTTGTGCCGAACAGAAAAGACAAACCGTAAAACAGGTTAAAAGGAACGGAGAACTTGGCGGCTGTTTCAGGCATAAGGTATTTTATGAATCCGAGCAGAATGAATAATCCCCAAAGAGCTATCCATCCCGAAAAATATTTTTGGTATAAAGGAGTAATCCGGAGTTTGTAAAACAGGAATATTCCGAAAGTGAGTAATGCGGCAATCTGAAAGAAAGAGATAATTATAAAATCGTACACATCAGGTTTGGGCAGCCCGAACAGTTTTAGTCTGCTCAATATTCCGGTTAATTCGTTAAAGGAGAGGAATATTAATATAATTCCACCAGCCAGCCAGATTAGAGATTGAACAAGGGATCTTTTTTTATTCTTTATAAAAGAGTAAAAGAAAATTATTGCAGCAGCAAATAGTTGAACACTCGCAAACCACGAGGCAAATGTAAGCCGGTTTGCCAGGTTGAAATAAGAAGACCTTCCTTGTCCCCATGTATAATACGGGAAAAGAATATGCGCCAACCCGAGCAGGGAATCGACAATAAAGAGAATTAAAATCAGCGTAGAGAAAAATGATTCTGAAGACGATTTTGATGTAGTGCCAAGCTCCGGCTCAACCGGTATAGTGTTGTTAAAAACCATTTGCCATACTGTTTTTGAAAGTTACAAAACATGAATAAAGTTCGTGCCAAATATTACTTGTTCCGTTGTTGTGCAGAAGTATTGTTAAGTAATAAAAAAGCCCTGTAATTTGTTACAGGGCTTTTCTCGATTTTGGCAGTCCGCCTTCAGTTCAAATGGACGGGAATAAGAGTTTTAATAGAACTTTACAGCGTACTGGTAATTCTTTTCGTACCAATGGAGGACACTGAGTCTCGGTTTACCGAAACCGTAATTGGTTTTGGTAATCCGCTCTGCTTCGGCAATTATATCTTTCAACGCATCTGATGAATAGAGGACTTTTCCGGTACCGTTTCCGATAGTGTTTCCTTCGGATGGACTATCGGCAAGCACTACTACTGCGCCGAGAATCTGGTTATGTATATGAATAATATCATCGGCAATAATCAACCCTGTAAAATTGTAATGAGCCCTGATATTTTTAATTACCGCTGTTTTATTCGAATTATGAACAACCAATATACCTTCGCCTTCTACTTTAGCGCTGTTCCATACCTGTCCGTCAGGTAATTCCACATAAGTTACACCCTTAAGCGGATATGTAAGCTGCGAAGGATCGGTAACATACTGGCTGCCCTTAACACCTAACTGGGCAACTTTCTTAAGTAATCCTTCGGTATATCCCGCCGATGAACCGCCGAGAACTTCTTCCGGAGTATCGGGATAGTTTGAGTACTGCTGGTTTTCTGAAATTACATCGGGGTCAGCAGGATCC
>JAJRSV010000021.1 GCA_024278655.1 Bacteroidota bacterium
ACTCCGGTTGATACTCATTATAAATTTGCTAAAAAAGCTTTGGAAGAAGGCAAACATATCTGGGTCGAAAAACCGTTTACCTCAACTTCGGCACAAGCGGAAGAACTGATTGAAATAGCCGACAGAAAAAACCTTAAAATATTTGTTGATCATACTTTTATCTACAACGGTGCCGTACTAAAGATGAAAGAACTTGTAGAAAACCAGGAACTCGGTAACATACTTTACTTCGATTCGGAAAGAATAAATTTAGGTCTGTTCCAACACGATGTAAATGTTATCTGGGATCTTGCACCGCACGATTTATCAATTATGAACTACATACTCGATAAGCATACAATTACCGCAGTAAGCGCAAGCGGAATTGCTAACTTTAACGGTAAAGAAAATTTAGCCCATCTTTGCATACATTTCGAAGAGAATACATTTGCACATTTTCATGTAAATTGGGTATCGCCTGTTAAAATAAGAAGAATGATTTTGGGCGGCGACAAAAAGATGCTGGTTTACGATGACATGGAAAACTTTGAGAAAATTAAAGTTTACGACAGCGGCGTTGAATTCGACACTACTGAAGATATTCATCAGGCATTAGTGCAATACAGAGTCGGTGATATGTTCTCGCCTAAGATTAGTCCGGTAGAAGCATTGGCTTTGGGTGCAGCAGAACTAATCAGTGCAATCGAAGAAGACCGTCAGCCGTTAACCGGCGGCAAGGAAGGTCTCGATGTTGTTCGTATATTGGAAGCCAGTGATAAATCGATTAAGAACAATGGCGCAATTGTTGAATTAAATTCTTCAGTGCTAATTTAAAAAAGACTAAAGACGAAAATGGAAAAGAAGAACATTAACAACGTTAAACTCGGTAAAGATGTAAAAATTTATGATTTCGTAAATCTCTACGGATGTACCATTGGTGACTATACTAAAGTCGGTACATTCGTAGAGATTCAGAAAAATGCCGTAATAGGAAAAAATTGTAAGATATCTTCGCATACTTTTATTTGTGAAGGTGTTATCATTGGGGACGGTGTTTTCGTGGGTCATAATGTAACTTTTATAAACGACAAACACCCACGCTCGGTTAATGCCGACGGAAGTATGCAGACTGAAGAAGACTGGAAAGTTGTTGAAACGCATGTGAAAAACGGTGCTTCAATCGGATCGTCTGCAACTATTCTTTGCGGTGTTACGATAGGTGAACATTCTATTGTTGGTGCAGGTGCGGTTGTTACTAAAGATGTTCCGCCTAATACAATTGTAGCCGGCGTACCGGCTAAAGTGATAAAGGAAATTCCTGTTGAGGTTCAAGCCCGATAGATATACGGGATTTTTTTATAAGCCCTTTTTTCTTACTCAGGTAAGTAAGACTATTGTGAAATAGACAAGTGTAATAAAATAAACCAGCCCTAATACACTTTTTACCAACCCCGATACTTTTGATCTGTCGTATTCTTTATTCTTTGCCGAAGCTTTTTGAACCGCAGGAATAAATTTTATTCCTCTCGGTTTCTTCACCAATTCGGGATGAATTAAAGAAATCAGGTTCGAAATGTCTGAGGCGCTTTTCATTATTATCTCATCTAAAATAATTTCAAAATATAGTCTAACTTCATGCAATATCTGTGCTATTCTGAATGACAAGATTTTCGATGATTTACTCACGACAAGTTGCATTATAAAGTAATAATTACACGTAAGATTTTTAAAATTTTTAATTCTTTACAAAAAAAATTAAGCTTTATAATTATTTAGTCTTTTGAATTAATAAAAAGTGACAAGAATAAACAGGTCAATAATCCCTGCCCTGTAATAAGACCCGGGCTCCGGATAAGCAATAAAAAAACAAGTGCGCAATATTCTTCATTAATTCTCTCTTACTATTACTATCCTCCTGTTCATCTTTCTCCCTTCATCGGTATTGTTGTTACCAACCGGAAAATCATCGCTCATTCCGTATATTGTAAGCCGTTCAGGTGCAATTCCATGCTCGATGAAATAATCCTTCACAGCCTCGGCTCTTTCAAAGGACATCTTCCTGATGAACTGCTCTGTACCCTGGCTATCCATGTGTCCTTCTATCCTCCATTTAGAATCGGGAACAATGTTCATTATTTCCAAAGCTTCGTTTAACTTTTGTGCTCCTTCGGGTCGTATCTTTGCGCTTCGCTCGTAAAATATTTCTTCACCCTGGTAATTAATCACTTTTATCGATGCAATTTTTAACTGGTCGGGGCAGCCGTCTTCATCCTGAAAACCGTTGAAGTTTTCCGCCTGATTCGGACACATATCATCAAGATCGGCAATTCCGTCTTTATCATTATCTAATTCCGGGCAACCGTCTTCATCAAGAAATCCGTCAAAGTCCTCTGCTTCATTTGGGCATTTATCTTTAATATCTGGAATGCCGTCTAAATCGTTATCTGTATCCGGGCAGCCGTCATTATCATGGAATCCGTCAATATCTTCCGGTTCATCGGGACATAAATCCTGCACATCGGGTACACCGTCACGGTCGTTATCCAAATCCGGGCATCCATCCCAATCCTCAAACCCGTCAACATCTTCGGGCTCATCCGGACACATATCCTTATCATCAAAAATTCCATCACCGTCACTATCAACCGGTACGAAAGGCGAGAATGAAACTCCCACCATACCTGTGTAATAAACATCGTTATTTTTTCCGGCAGCAATGTCGTCCAGAAAATCACTCGATGGAAAATGGGCACCGCCTAAAAGACTAATGCTTACCTTTTTACTCAACGAGAATTTTACTCCAAGTTCCGCATTAAACTCAAATGTGGTTTTCTTGTAAACGTTGCTCGTGTTATCGATTGTAGGTGTTCCGTTTTCATCCTTCGGACTAAACCACAAGTAAGCCAGTCCTAATTGAATAAACGGAAATATCTGGTTGTCAATCGAATAAGAATACGAACCGCCAAATCCCAAAAGAATAACATCCGTTACAAATACCGGCATCAACTCTTTCTTTCCTGTCTCCGTATCAATCAAAGGTCTGTCATCTTTGCCCGAGAGCTTTTGTCCGCCTCCGTAAAGTTTCAAACCGAAAATGCTGTTATCCATTGCGGGAAAATAATATTCAACCGAGCCGCGCATCGAACCGGCAGGTCTTGTTTTCAGATAATCGGTATATGCTAAAGTAAACCCGCCTTCAATTGAAAACACCCAGGAATAAAGAGGAGTATAAACATCCTTTGTAAAGCTTTCCTGAGCAGACAAGCTGCCGGTATAAATTAAAAATACGGTTATTAAAATATATTTAAATCGTTTTGTTAACGGAGACATAGTGTTCTTTATCTTTTTAATTTTTTAATTACGAAATATATATGAACCGAAAGTCAGATATTTGAAATTTATTCGCTGTTCGATTTGCACTCAAAATAAAAACGCAATATGTGCAGGTCCTTAAAACTCACCTCTTCGTTCATTGCTTCGAAAACAGGACGCAAAAATTCTGTTCCCAGTTTTTCAAACAACTCTAACACTTTAGATTGCTTGGATTTGCCGGCTTCAATATACGAAAGTAATTTGTCAGGATTAATATTTCCTTTTTCATTTTTATATTTTCTAAGGTGTACGATTAATCTCTCAAACTTCATTTTATATTCGCTTAGAATCTCTTCAACCGGAACACCCGAATTATAAGCTTCGGCAACAAGCTCGTATTTCCTTTTTTTCATTAAAGAAGAATCGTGGCGGTGTCTTTTTCGCCTGTGTTTAACGAATCTTCCCTCAATACCTTTCTGCTGACAGTAACTATGGATAATTTTCAAAAAGCGGTAACCGTATTTATTCATCTTTACACGACCGATACCATGGATACCTAAAAGTTCGTCCCCGTTCTGCGGAAGGTATGTAGCCATTTCAATTAATGTCTTATCCGGAAAAATCGCGTAAGGAGGAATACCTAACGAGTCGGCAATTTCCTTTCTTTTCTTCCTAAGCATTTCAAAAAGTTCTTTGTCGAATTTCAGGTCGCTTACAGGTTGTTCTGCAAAATCCGGTTGTTCTGTTTGCAGTTTGCCCGAAACTGTTCTCAGACCCTTTAGCACTTCGTAACCGGCATCGGTTATTTTCAAACTGCCGAACTCCAAATCCTTTATTATCAGATTCTTCTGAATAAACTGCTGAGCTAATGTAAGCCACTGCTGTTTCGATAAATCTTTCCCGATTCCGTAAGTTGAAAGTTGATGATGATTTTTATCTATCACTTTCTGACTTTTGGAACCGCGAAGCACATCAACAATATGCATTGCACCGTAAAGTTCGCCGGTTCGTTTAATACACGACAAGAATTTTTGTGCTTCAACAGTAACATCGGTTAAATCTTTTTGTTCAACGCTGCAGTTATCGCACATCCCGCAGTTTTCTTTATTATACTTTTCTCCGAAATAATTAAGCAACTGAATTCTTCTGCAATTATACGATTCGGCAAACCTGATGAGGGCATCGAGATGAAGTTTGGCAATTTGTCTTTCCTTTTCATCTTCTTTCTGATCGATAAAGTAATTTATCTTTCTTATGTCTCCGTATCCGAAAAGCAGCAGACAGTTAGCCCGCAACCCGTCGCGCCCTGCCCTGCCGATTTGCTGGTAGTAAGCTTCAATATTCTGCGGGAGGTCGTAATGAACAACAAATCTCACATTCGGCTTGTTAATTCCCATCCCGAATGCAATTGTGGCTACAATTATTTGCACATCGTCTTTTATAAATTCTTCCTGAAAGAGTTTTCTGTCAGAGTCGGACAAGCCGGCGTGATACGGACGAACGGAATAACCCCGGTATTGTAAATCTTCGGCAAGTTCATCTACCTGCCTTCGCGAAAAGCAATAAATTATACCCGATTGGTTCGGGTGCTTTTCTAAAAATTCCAATGTTTGACTTAGCGGATTATTTTTCGGAATAATTTGTAGATATAAATTTTCGCGGTTGAAACTTGCAATAAACTTTTTAGCGTTTTTCAACTTCAGGTTTTTTATAATATCATCCTGAACACGCGGTGTTGCAGTAGCAGTTAATGCCATAACCGTTGCATCCCGAAAACGTGGTCTTATTCCGGCTATCTGCCTGTAGACGGGACGAAAATCATGTCCCCATTCCGAAATACAATGAGCTTCATCAATCGTAATGCAATCGACTGAAAGATTTGAAAGCATATTTAGTGTTCTTTCCATCAAAAGAGTTTCGGGCGCAACGTACAACAAATCAACATTATTCGATTTTATTTGGTTTACGTTTATTCTGTATTCTTCCTGCGATAAAGAGCTGTTAAGAAATACAGCTTTTATATCAAGCTCGTGCAGTTGCTCAACCTGGTCTTTCATCAAAGAGATAAGAGGAGAAACAACCACAGTTAAACCATCAAAAATCAAAGCCGGTATTTGATAGCATAACGATTTGCCACCGCCCGTAGGCATAATTACAAGCGAATCTTTTTTGGAAAGAACTGTCCGGATGATTTCTTTTTGTAAAGGTCTGAAGCTTCTGTAACCGAAAGTGTTATTCAGAATTTGTTCTGCTTTATTTACCATTGCTGAAGCTGGAGCCGGCATATCCTATAAATTTTAATTAATCTTGAAAATATAATTTGGAATATAATCAGGATTTTATAGTATTTCTATATATTAGCGCTTAAAGCTGTCCGTTATTTGTTTATGGTTGTTGCCGAAAATTATTTTGGAAAGTGTGGAATTCCGATTATTAAATGAATAATTTTGAATTGCTTTATTCTGAATTTGCAGATTCTTCAATAAGCTTGTTATAAATTCCGAAATCCAATAAAGGAGCAAAAAATGTTTGATAAAAATATATACATCGAGAGAAGAAGAGCGCTAAAAGAAAAATTCAATAGCGGGCTGCTGCTGTTTTTAGGTAACAACGAAAGTCCTGCTAACTATGCAGCCAATACTTATACATTCCGCCAGGACAGTAACTTTCTTTATTACTTCGGTTTAGATTTGCCGGGCTTAGCAGCAGTAATTGATGTCGATAGTAATGTATCAGTACTTTACGGAACCGATTTAACAGTTGATGATATTGTTTGGATGGGACCGCAGCCATCAATATCCGAACTGGCTGAGTTAAGCGGCATAGACAGAAGCGAAGAATACAGTAATTTAAATACGGTTTTGGATGAAGCAATTAAGAAAGGAAGAAAGATTCACTTTCTGCCACAGTACAGAGGCGAACAGTTTTTAGAGTTGGCGGGTTTGCTTGGACTGCGTCCCAAAAGAGTTAACGATTATGCTTCGAAGGAATTTATAAAAGCTGTTGTGGAGCAGCGTTCGGTAAAAGCTCCCGAAGAGATTGAAGAAATTGAGAAAGCCGTGGACATTGCTCACCGTATGCACACTGCAGCAATGAAGATGATTAAACCCGGAATAACAGAGAAAAAAATTGCGGGAATGATAGAAGGCATTGCTCTATCTTTAGGCGCAGGATTATCCTTCCGTCCGATTGTATCAATAAACGGTGAGATACTGCATAACCCTTTCCACGAAAACGAAATTAAACAAGGCGATATGCTTTTAGTTGATGCCGGCGCTGAAGCCGACAGTCATTACGCAAGTGATATTACAAGAGTGATTCCTGCCGGCGGCAAATTTACTGAAACTCAAAAGAGCATTTACGAAATTGTTCTTCGCGCAGAGATGAACGCAATTGAAAATGTTAAACCCGGGGTTACTTACAAAGAACTTCATCTGCTTGCAGCTAAAACCATTGCAGAAGGTCTTGCAGAGTTGGGTTTGATGCACGGTAATGTTGACGAGGCAGTTGAGGCAGGAGCGCACGCTTTGTTTTTTCCACACGGACTTGGTCACATGATGGGACTCGATGTTCACGATATGGAAGGGCTTGGCGAAGATTACGTAGGTTACGATGAAAATGTTAAACGCAGCGACCAGTTCGGTTTGGCTTACCTCCGTTTGGCAAAGGAACTAAAACCCGGTTACGTTTTTACTGCCGAACCGGGCATTTACTTTATTCCCGCACTGATTGATAAATGGAAAGAAGAAAATAAGTTTCCGGAGTTTATTAATTACGACAGAGTGGAAGAGTTCAGAAATTTCGGTGGCATAAGAATTGAAGATAACGTACTGGTTACCGAAGATGGTTACCGTGTGTTAGGCAAACCAATTCCCAAAACAGTTGAAGAAGTAGAAGCATTGGCTTCAAAATAATAAATAGTAGCACAGATTAGTGATTAGTAATCTGTGCTACGAAACTTTTTTATTCTGCGTTAGCATGAATTTTCTGATCGGCAAATTCCCTGCCTGCTTTTAATGCCGCAATGTTTGCATTAACAACATCATCGCCTTTCCTTCCGAAAATTTTCCTCAACGCTTCTTCAAAATTTTCGTACGGAATATCGATAAACGGAGAAGCCGCACCAAGCATTACTATGTTCGATGATTTTGGAGAATCGAGCTGGCGTGCAATTTTATCCGCATCGAGCGCAATGTGATTCTTAAACGATTCGATCGTTTTCATCAACTCTTCTTTGTCGGGATAGTTATCGATATTAACAAACGGCTTAGTGTTTGTTACCAGCCATCCGCCGGCTTTTAAGTACGGCAGGTATCTTAATCCTTCCATCGGCTCAACGGAAATTATCAAATCGGCTTCGCCGTAAGGAATAAGGTCTGATGCAATCGGTTTGTCCGAAATTCTCAAATGCGATTGCACTGCACCGCCACGCTGGCTCATTCCATGCACTTCGGATTGCTTGATGAACAAATCGTTATCCAACGCAGCCATTGCAATTGTAGCTGCAATCGAGAGAATTCCCTGTCCTCCCACACCGCCTAAAATTATATCAGTTTTCATAGTCGTTAAAATTTTTATTTCTAAACAGAATTAACTTTTTCTTTTTTAGCTCTTTCGGCTTTGCGCTGCTTAGCAGCAACCTGAACACATACTCTTCTCGGTATAACTACCGAAACACCTTCGTACTCAATCTCTTCTTTAAGTACCTGAACCATATCTTCGTGATATCTTCTTAATGGAGTAACCACACGAATATGATCGGGATGAACGCCGAGACCTTCGCAAATTTTTTCGAGACGGTTCGACACTGGCGAGTCCTGTCCACCCGTCATTGCAATTGCAGAGTTATCGGAAATGATAACGGTAATCGGAGTATTTTCAATTACGGCATCCAGCAGTGCCGTCATTCCCGAATGAGTAAAGGTAGAGTCGCCGATAACAGCAACTGCGTGTTTAACTCCGGCATCGGCAGCACCTTTTGCCATTGTAATCGATGCGCCCATATCAACACAAGAATGAATAGCGTTGTAAGGCGGAAGTGCACCGAGAGTATAACATCCGATATCCGAAAATACTCTTTGCGAACCGAACTCTTTCATCGTTTCGTTCAAAGCATCGTAAACATCTTTATGAGCACAGCCGGGACAAAACTGCGGCGGACGGTTTGCAACTACATCGGGAATTTTTAACTCCTGACCGTTTGCTTTTCCTAATGCTTTGGCAACAAGGTTCGGATTCAATTCGCCTGCACGCGGTATGGTTCCATCTAATCTTCCCATTACGGTTTTTTCTTTATTCAAATATCCGCGAAGCATCTCTTCGATAAACGGATAACCTTCTTCTATTATTAAAAGCTTATCGCATTCGTTATCTATTCGTTCAATCATATTATACGGTAGCGGGTACTGACCAATCTTCAAAACAGGATACGGGCATTTACCATCGGGATAGTTTTCCATCAGATAATTGATTGCTATTCCCGATGTAATAATACCTATGGACTTGTCTTCACCTTCGTAATAAATATTATATTTCGATTCTTCCGATGCTTTTTCGAAATCATCCTGTTTATCGAGCAAAGTTTTGTAGCGCTTCTTTGCATTCGAAGGAAGCAGAACGTACTGGATAGGATCTTCCGGAAATGTTATTTGGTTTTCGTCTTTCAGTTGTTTTGTTTTAACACCCGAACGTGAATGCGCAAGCCGTGTTGTTAATCTTAACAAAACAGGCACACCGAATTTTTCCGAAAGTTCGAATCCTTCGTAAGCCATATCGTAAGCTTCCTGCTGGTTCGAAGGTTCGAGCACGGGAATTTGTGCAAACTTTCCGTAGAATCTTGAATCCTGTTCGTTTTGGGATGAATGCATCGAAGGGTCGTCTG
>JAJRSV010000311.1 GCA_024278655.1 Bacteroidota bacterium
ACATACTGCCCGTCGCTGAAAGTTGAGTCCTTGATTGTTGAATATAACGTTCCGCCTTTATATAACTCTATCTTCACTTTCTCGCTTATGTTATCTGTCCATAAAATATCGTGAGTAGTACCTGTCTGCCAGCTCTCACTGCCATTCGGTTTTGTAACGGTAATTTGCTTTTCGAAAATAGTAAAGTCCGCATCAGAGAAATCAAAGATGGTATTATCGGTAACACTGGAAATCTTAACCTTATAATCACTACCCGGACCTATTGACAACGGAATATCCCATGGGTACTGTCCATCGCTAAAAGTAGAGTCCTTAATAACGGAATGAAAAGAACCACCTTTGTACAACTCGATTTTTACTTTTTCTGAAATGTCATCACTCCATGTAATGTCGTGTGAAGTACCAGCCTGCCAGTTTTCTCCGCCGTTAGGTTTTATGATGGTGATATTAGCTGATGGATTTAAGGTAAGTTGCATGTCGGAATTTTTTTTTATTTCTTGAGCAATTCCAGATTGTCCCAAAGAAAAAATAATCAATACGAAAATAGATAAAAACTTTATCATTCTGCCCTCAACAAAACCAATGAATGGAAAGACATTCTGAGTTTACCGGAAATGAATTGAATTAATCAGTCAGAATGTTTATGAACTCAATTTTTCATCCCGAGTAAGATCTCCGAAATAGCTTTGAATGGCAGTACTGAAAAGATTGAGCAACTTCTTAAATCCTCAAACCATATACCAACGAAAATGAATGATTTAAGAGTTAAATTGTGATGGTTGCAGTTCTTAATCTGAGAAGATGAATCAAAATAAAACTAAATATTATAGAGGATCCTTATTTATATAAGCTTAATATTATGGAGTTGCTTTATGGATTATTAGGCGCAACTCTTGTATTTTAGTAGAGAAAAGGAAAAAATTGGATTACCTTTACAGTATCACTTTTACTTGTTTTATATGATATTTAGTTCGTTGCAGGTTTATTTGTAAAAGTATCTTGTTACCAGATGAATGTTGTTATTTATTAATGGCAGGAAATTTTCTGTTAATTTCAGAATTAAAAAGCTGGTGGCGAAAGATTTTATGTTCTATTCCGTTTGAGAAATTTTATTAAAGTTTTAAGTAAACAAATAATCATCTAAAGGAGTATTGTAAATGGCTGAAGAAAAAAACAATCCCAACGAAGTTTCCGAATCACAAATTGCCGTTCACTGGAAAGAAGAAGAATATTACGACCCTAATCCCGATTTTGTTGCACAGGCAAACATGACCGATAAGGATATTCTTAAAAAGTTCGGAATCGAAAACTTTCCCGATTGCTTTACGGAATATGCTGAAATGCTCGATTGGTATAAGAAATGGGATACGGTTCTCGATTCAAGCAATCCTCCTTTCTTTAAATGGTTCGTCGGCGGAAAAATAAATGCAAGTTACAATTGTATCGATCGTCATCTTGCCAAATACAAAAACAAAACAGCTCTTCACTTTGTGCCCGAACCGGAAGATGAACCGATTGTTCACATGACTTACCAGGAGCTTTACAATCGTGTAAATGAATTTGCTGCCATGCTTAAAGATTACGGATTGAAAGCTGGCGATACTGTTACACTACATATGCCGATGGTTGTTGAACTGCCGATTACAATGCTCGCTTGTGCACGACTTGGAGTTATTCACTCGCAGGTGTTCTCCGGTTTTTCAGGCAAAGCTTGTGCAGACAGGATTGTTGATGCGCGTAGTGAATTCCTTATCACTATGGATTCATACTACCGCGGCGGTAAGCTTATCGATCATAAAGAAAAAGCAGACATTGCTGTTGCCGAAGCTGAAAAAGAAGGACAAAAAATAAAACACGTTTTAATCTGGCAGAGATATCCCGGAAAATATTCTGCCGAAACTCCTTTGGTTGATGGCAGGGACGTTATTGTAAATGATGTTATTAAAAAGTACAAACGTCAGAAGGTTGAACCGGTGGAACTTAAAGCAGAAGATACACTTTTCTTGATGTACACTTCAGGCACAACAGGCAAACCGAAAGGTGCTCAGCATTCGATTGGCGGTTATCTTGCTTATGTAACAGGCACATCAAAATATATTCAGGATATTCATCCCGAAGATGTTTACTGGTGTATGGCAGATATCGGATGGATTACCGGACATTCGTACATTGTTTACGGACCGCTTGCGTTAGCCGCATCGTCCGTAATATTCGAAGGCGTTCCAACTCATCCCGATGCGGGAAGACCCTGGCGTGTTGCCGAAGAGTTGGATGTAAATATTTTCCACACTTCACCAACGGCTATTCGTGCACTGCGCCGCGTTGGTCCTGATGAACCGGCTAAATACAATTACTCCTTTAAGCACATGACAACAGTAGGCGAACCGATTGAGCCGGAAGTATGGCGCTGGTATTACAATGTTGTCGGTAAAAAGAAAGCTGTAATTGTTGATACCTGGTGGCAAACCGAAACAGGCGGATTTTTATGTTCAACAATACCGGCTATTCATAAAATGAAACCCGGTAGTGCCGGACCCGGAGTTCCCGGAATTTATCCCGTTATTTTTGATGACGAAGGAAAAGAACTTCCTGCAGGCAGCGGAAAGGCAGGAAACATTTGTATTCGTAATCCGTGGCCAGGAAGAATGCTTACAATCTGGGGAGATGATGAAAGATTTATTAATCAATATTATAAACGATATAATACTGATCCGAACAGCAAGGATTGGAAAGACTGGCCTTACTTTGCCGGCGACGGTGCGGTTGAAGGACCCGACGGTTACTTCCGTATTCTTGGTCGTATCGATGATGTGATTAACGTTGCCGTACATCGCCTCGGCACAAAAGAATTGGAATCTGCTGCACTTATGGTTGAAGAAGTAGGTGAAGCTGCTGTAGTACCGGTTGCGGATCCGATTAAAGGAAAAATTCCACATGTATTCGTTTCGCTTAAGCCGGGAACAGATGCAAGCGACGAGGTAAAGCAAAAAATTGTCAATGCTCTGGCAAAAGAAATCGGTCCGATTGCAAAACCGGGTAAAGTATGGATTGTTCCCGATATGCCTAAAACCCGTTCGGGAAAAATTATGCGCCGTGTGTTATCCGCTATCGCGAATAAGCAGGATGTTGGAGATGTTACAACTCTCGCCAATCCTCAGGTGGTGGAGGAAATACAGAAGATGGCGTAGGAGTTTTATTTCTATAGAAGCAATCTATACTTTTGTTGCAGGAATGGTTGATTGGATGAATGACTGAATGGTACGGCAAAATCATTATTCAGATAAAAGAAAAAGCAAAAATAAAAATTCCGTTAGGAACGACCTGCTACTTTGTTGAAGTAAATGTTGAAACCGGATAAAGCTTTTGTATAATTCTTTATTAAACCGCCTCTTTTTTTTACGTTGAGTTCGTTCTATTTTGAGGTAGTAAAAATTTTATTTTAGGAACTCAATGTTCAGAATCATTCCCGAAGGACCCAACTACAGCGAATTTGTTCTGTTAAAAAACGGACAGGGAATTCTGTTACGCCCCGCTACTCCTGAAGACAAACCGCTTATAAAAGAATTTTTAAAACGCGTTTCACCCGAAAGTTTAAGGATGCGCTTTATGGCATCCATCTCTGCCATTCCCGAAAATTTTTTTGATATTCTCTGCACGGGAGATTTCACATCGAAAGGTTGCTTGCTTGCGATAACCGGAAAGGATGAGGAAGAAAAAGTTGTTGGTATGGGCAACTACATCGAAACCGGAAACGGTCGTTCAGTTGAGGTCGCTTTTCTTATCCAGGATGATTATCAGGGTAAAGGAATAAGCACTCTTTTGCTGGAACGGCTTGCAGGTTTGGCTGCAGCAAACGGATTTATTGAACTGGAAGCGGAGGTGCTGCCGGAAAATCAACCTATGTTAAATGTATTTAAAGATTCCGGTTTTGAGAATCATAAAGTGTGGAGTTCCGATACTGTTCATATCGAATTGCCGGTTTCGGAGTCCGCTGCTGTGTGGAAAAGGGCAGAGTTGCGCGAAAGAATTGCCGTTGCAAATTCTTTAATGCCCGCCTTGCGTCCGAAGAGTATTGCTGTGGTTGGTGCATCGCGCGATCCAAAATCAATCGGACATTTAATATTCAAAAATATTCTCGGCGGCGGATTTACCGGCTCTGTTTATGCGGTTAACCCGGAAGCCGATGAACTGATTGGGCAGACAGCTTATTCTTCGCTGAATGATTTGCCGGGGAAAATTGATCTTGCAGTAATTGCAGTACCGGCAGAAAAAGTTCAGTCGGTAGCGGAAAGAGCAATACATGCCGGAGCGAAAGCTTTAATTGTTGTATCAGCCGGATTTGCAGAAGCGGGTGAAGAAGGAAAATTAAGACAAAAGCAGTTAGTGGAGTTAATACGTACGCATGGTGTACGCTTAATAGGTCCAAGCTGCCTCGGACTGATGAACACCGCTCCCGATATTAAACTTAATGCAAGCCTGGCTCCGGGCTTAGCTAAAAGAGGAAGTGCAGGTTTGTTCTCCCACTCTGCTGCTCTCGGTCTCGTAATTCTCGACTATGCGATGGAAAAAGGTATCGGCTTTACAACTTTTGTTTCAGCCGGTAACCGTGCTGATGTTTCAGGTAATGATTTGCTTCAGTACTGGGAGGAAGATACCGATACAAAGATGGCAATACTTTACCTCGAAACTTTCGGTAACCCGAGAAAGTTTGTCCGTATTGCACGGCGTATGACTTACAAAAAACCGATACTGTGCGTTAAGAGTGCAAAGAGTGCCGCAGGTCGAAAAACCGTTGAAGCAAAAACCGGTGCACCTTCTTCCGGAACGCGGCAGGTGGAAGCGTTGTTTCAGCAAACAGGAGTAATATTAGCAGACACACTCGAAGAGCTGTTCGACGTTGCTTTGGTTTTACAACACCAGCCATTGCCGCTTGGTAACAAGGTAAGTATTATTGCAAACTCTGCCGGCATGGCAACCCTCTTTGCCGATTCGTGTGAATCGAACGGTTTGGTTATAAGCGGTCCCGGTGTAGTTGATTTGGGAGCGTTCACATCACCGGAAAATTATGAAGAAGCCGTTAGGAAGGCATTAACGGATGAGAACGTCGATTCAGTCCTTGTCGGATATGCAAGCGTTGGCGAAAGCAGTATCGAACAAATTTCTGCTGCTATATTAAAAGGTGTTAATTCTGCAGAAAAAGAAACCGGTATTAAAAAACCAGTTCTTCTTTGCCTGATGGGTGCTGCAGGAACAGTCTCTTTAATTTCGGAGAGTTCCGATAGTGATGAACAAAAATTCCCTTCATTTCGTTTTCCGGAATCGGCGGCGAAAGCATTGGGTAAAATTGCACGGTATGTTGAGTTCCGTAAACAGCCGGCAGGCAAGATTGTTTGGTTCGATGATGTTAAACCGGAAGACGCAAGAAGTATCGTAAAAGATATTCTCGGAAATGTTTCGTCGGATGAGAGTATTGTTGATGTTGATGAAAAACATGCCCGGGGAATTTTAAACTCATTCGGATTAAACATTAAAGATTCTGCCGATGATGTTAATCAAACAATAATAATAAAAGTTATGCCCGATAAATTATTCGGTCCGCTCATTCAGGTTGAACTAAATAACTCCGTAAAAGTTATTCGTATAACTCCGTTAACCGATCGTGATATAAATGAAATTAGTCAGAATATTTTTGGTAAGGAAAATGAAAATCTTAATAATATCTTAGGAAGAATATCTCAAATGATTGAAGAACTACCCTGGCTGTGGCAGTTCGAAGTTAATGCGTCTGTTGAAACTGAGCCGGCAATTCTTCCTTCGATATTAATGATATTAAAACCCGGTGGCGGAAAAAGACCGGCGTATTAAAATTAAAACAGTGGAGCAAATAAAATGTTAGTGCAAGAAATTATGCATCCCGATCCGGTAACTATCAATCCGGAAATAAAACTTGCGGATGCTTACAAGTTAATGCAGGATAAAAATATTCGTCACCTGCCGGTTATGGAAAACGGAAAACTTATAGGCATAGTAACCGACAGAGATTTGCGACTTGCCACAAGTAAGTTAGCCGCTCACCCATTCGATCCGTCGGAGTCAGTGAGCAGCGTGATGAGCCATCCGGTTCAAACCGTGGTGCCAAACGATCCGATTGGCGCTGCAACACGGCTAATGCGCGAATTAAAAATAGGATGCCTGCCTGTAGTGGAAGATGATAAATTAGTGGGAATAATTACGAACACAGATATTCTTGATGCAATGATGTTGCTTACGGGTGTTCATAAACCTTCGGGACGAATTGATGTGCGGATGACAGATAAGCCGGGCGAACTTGCAAAACTCGCTCATCTCTTCTCGGAGAAAAATGTTAACATTCATTCCATCCTTTCTTATGAAGAAGAAAACGGTAAGCTGCGATTAGTGCTACGTATGGGAACGATTGAAATAAGACCGTTAGCCGAAGCAATTTGCAGTGCCGGATTTGAAGTACTATGGCCGCCGCATCTGATATGTGCAAAGTAGTTTATCATCCCGGATATCGTAAATACAACCTTGGTGAGAACCATCCGTTCACTCCGGTAAGAATAGAAATGGTTTTCGACTTGCTGAAAGAACTCGGTGTTAACGTGGATTACATTCAACCGGAACCGTTACAGCCGGAGGATTTGTATTCCGTTCACGATGAAGAATATGTTAATGTTGTTGAAGCAGTTAGTCGTGGAGAAAAAATATCAAATGTAGGAGTTTTCGGTTTGGGTACACAGGATAACCCTATTGCCCAAGGTATGGCTGAAGGTGCACGGCTCCAGGCAGGCGGCACTGTTTTAGGTGCGAAACTTTTAATTGAAGAAAAAGCAAAAAGAGTTTTGCAGATGGGAGGCGGCTTTCATCACTCTCATTACAACATGGCTGCCGGCTTTTGTATTTA